>JAENWO010000361.1 GCA_016649925.1 Actinomycetales bacterium | reverse complement strand
TCCCAGGGTGGGGACGCCGCCGCTGCTGCCTACGTCGAGTGCGAGGTGGACGGACAGGTGATCTGGGGCGTCGGAATCGACCCCTCGATCACGACGGCATCCTTCAAGGCGATCATCTCGGCGGTCAACCGCGCCGTGCGCTGAGCACCCCAAGCACGCGAGTGCTGGCGTTTCATGTCATATCTCGAGATATGACATGAAACGCCAGCACTCGCGTGCTTGGGGTGTGGCCTTCGCCGGCACGCAATCCCCGGACACCTCGGCGACCGTATGACGAGCCCAAGGGTCATACCGTTGTGCCCGGGACCGGGTGCGACCGAGAGGAGATCATCATGCGTCGTCGGGTAGCAGTCATCGCCACAGCATGTGCACTTGCCGCCGCGGGCCTGGCCGGGCCCGCGTTGGCCGATGGACGGGGGGCCGTGGTCGAGCACGGCACCCTCATCGAGCTCAACGACTCGGGCGTTGCGGGCACGGTGACGATCGTGGGGCGCGGTGATTCGATTCGGGTCAACCTGAGCGCGTCCGGGCTCGAGGCCGGGCAGCTCCACATGCAACACATCCACGGCGTGGGCGACGGCAACCAGGCCACGTGTCCGGACATGAGCCTCGCTGGTGACGACGGCATCCTGACGATCGGTGAGGGCCTGCCCGCCTACGGGTCAAGGTCACCCTCGGCCGCGACATGGTGGCCGGCTCCGACCTGGACTACAGCCGCACGTTCAACGCGACGGACGCCGGAGCGACGCTGGACACCCTCGGCGAGCTCACCCAGTACGTCGTGGTGGTGCACGGCCTCACGGTCGAGGGGGCGTACGTCGCCTCCCTGCCCGTCGCCTGCGCGGTCCTCGAGGTGAACGGTCGCGCAGGAAGCTGACGAACCCCAGCACTCGCGTGCGGGGTGTGGCTTCGCCGTGAAGTCGCGCACAACTCAGCGTTGAGCGCACGTCCGCGAACCAGTTCCGCACGGCTACGAGCAGATCTGCATCGGACCGTCCGCGTCCGGCCTCAGTTCGAACCGCTCGTCGTGTCCCTTCGTGTCCGTGAAGATGGCGACGTCGCCCTCGATGCGAAGCTGACCGGACTGTTCAGGGTTGTCCCAGCCCTCAGGCGGATTTCCGTTGTCGTCATCGAGCGGACCGCCGACCCTGCTGTACCACTCCCCGTGATAGGTGAGCTCGGAGATGCCGCAGTGCGTGTATAACGAAAATGCGACCCCTTGCTCGTCGTCCTCGGCCGACGTGTCGACGCATGCAGAGAGCGCGAGCGTGCAAACCACCAACAAGAGTCCCACTCGACGGGGTAACCGGTGCCTGGAGCGGGTCATCGCCGAACTTCCTGTGATAGCCGCCCATCTCGGTCCGAGCGTCGCCGGGCGGGCCGCTCGAAGCCCTCGGACGCCGTGGACGTCCACCGTAACTCTGCCGCGGACCGTATCGACCGGTTCCGAGCGGTCAGGCGCGCCTGTCGCAGTCTCCGACGAGAGTCGCAGCCGCGGGAGAAGAGCTCGTTCCTAGAGGTCGGCGGAGGACCACACCCGGCCGGTGTCGGTGACGAGCTCGACGCCCGTCACGTCCGCGGCGGGGAGATCCACGATCCAGGTGGCGTCCGTCTCCTCCAGGGTCCAGTCCCCGGCCGGGACGGCCGTGCCGTCGGCGAGGCGCAGCCGGCACGAGTAGCGCACGCCCACCGTGCCCTCGGCCACGGAGACCACGAGCACGACGCGCCCGTCCACGTAGCTACGGCTCACACCGCCGACGACGTCTCCCTCGCCGGTCAGCAACGGCGCCCCGGCGACCGTCACGGCGGGCGGGGGATCGGGGACCAGCAGCGTGCCGGCGGCGCCCAGGCCGAGACCCACGATGAGTACCGCCGCCACGAGAAGCCAACGGGGGAGCCGACGAGGCAGCCGCTGGGCGCCGCGACGCGGCAGGAAGGCGGGTGCGGACTTCTCACCGAGCCCCATCGCGTCGAGCACACGGCGGTCGAATCCCGGGCCGGGCTCGATTCGGGGGGCGGCGGGCAGCACGTCCTCGACGGTGCCTCGGAGCGCGTCGTACTCGCGCCGGCACGCCGCGCAGATGGCTAGGTGGGCGATCAACCGGTCACGCTCGGGGTCGGCGACGTCGTCCAGGGCCAGGTCCAGGAGGACGTCGGCTTCGGGGTGGTTCTCGCTCATGGCTCCTCCCGTTCGATCGCCGCGCGGAGCCGGAGCAGACCCGTGCGGATCCGTGTCTTCGCTGTTCCGAGTGGGATGTCCTCGCGGAGCCCGACCTCTTTCGCGGTGCACCCGCCGAAGACTGCGAGGACGACGGCGCGCGCCTGCTCCGGTGGGAGGGCACGCAGGCGTTCGACGGCCAGGTCCGTCTCGAGGTGGCGCAGTGCGCTCTCCTCGGCGTCGGGGGCGATCAGGGTGTCCATCAGCAGTCGGTCGAGCACCTCGTCCTCCGTGGGCATCGGCCGGCGCATCCGGGTGGCGTCGATCGCCGCGTTGCGGGTGATCGTCATGATCCAGGTCAAGACGGACGCCCTCCGGATGTCATAGGTGGCCGCGGCGCGCCATGCCCGCACGAAGACCTCCTGACTCACGTCCTCCGCGAGGGGGCCGTCGCGGACGATCGAGACCGCTAGTCCGAACACGGGGCCCTGGAACCTGCGCACGAACGCTGCCGCGGCGCCGGGGTCGTCGACAGCGAGGCCCTCCACGAGGGCGGCGTCTGCGGCGCGGTCGGCGCGGGACAACGGTTGCACACCCGGATCTACGTCCCCAGGGCCGGTGGGGATTGCGGGCGCGCGCAATCCCGGCTCCGGCGCGGGCCGTACCACTTGTGAGGAGGCATCCGTCCGGCGGCGCTCCTGCGGCCGCGACATGACCTCAAGGGTAGGGAGTCGACGATGAGGATGCGATACGTGGCGGTTGGCCTCCTGGCCACTGCCGTCCTGACCGGCTGCGGCGGTCAGGACACCACCCCTCAGGACGGGACCACCTCCGAAGACCAGACCGCCACCACGGACACGTCCACGTCGACAGATGCGGACACTGGGATGACAGTCTCCATGGCTGACAGCGACCTGGGGCAGATTCTCGTGGACGGCGAGGGGATGACGCTGTACCTGTTCACGAACGACTCACCGGGCACGAGCGTGTGCGAGGGCGACTGCCTGGTCGCCTGGCCGGCCCTGGAGGGCGAGGTCAGCGCCGGTGACGGGGTGGACGCGGACCTGCTCGGGACGATCGAGCGCAGTGACGGCACCACGCAGGCCGCCTACGGTGACTGGCCGCTGTACTACTGGGCACAGGACAGCGCGCCGGGTGACGTCACCGGCCAGGGCGTCAACGACGTCTGGTACGTGATCGGGGCGGACGGCACGGCCATCCAGACGATACCCGGCTACTGAGTTCGGCGTGCGCGTCGGGAGGGCGCGATGTCACGGGCGTGGGGGACAATGTCCCGGTGAAGCTCTACCGGGACGAGGCCGTAGTGCTGCGGACCCGCAAGCTCGGGGAGGCGGACCGGATCCTCACCCTGCTCACCCGTGAGC
>JAENWO010000415.1 GCA_016649925.1 Actinomycetales bacterium | reverse complement strand
CGCAGGGATGGCGGACGCTCCGGGGCCGTGCTCGAGGTCGGCGATCTCGTGCTCGACACCGCCAGGCACGAAGCGCGCCGCGACGGAGAGCTCCTCAACCTGGCCCCCAAGGAGTTCGCCCTGCTGCGGTACTTCATGTCCCACCCTGGTGAGGTGCTTTCGGCCGAGGATCTACTCGAGCACGTGTGGGACGAGAACGCGGACCCGTTCACGAACACGGTTCGAGTGACCGTCATGACCCTGCGGCGGAAGCTCGATGCCCCGGGCGACAAGCAGCCGATCGAGACGGTCATCGGCACGGGTTACCGGTTGGTTGACGGATGACCACCGGCTCGATCCGATTCCGCATCACGATCCTCTACTCCGCGGTGCTCTTCGGGATCGCCGCTCTGCTCGTTGGCGTCCTCTACGCGGGGCTGCAGTGGAAGCTCAACCAGGAGCCCCTGTCCGATCAGGTCGCGATCGACCGCTACTTCCAGGCCCCCGATGGAACCGTCTACCGGATGGAGCGCCTGGTCATCTCCGAAGCGCGTGCGTTCGAGCGCACCGTCAACCAGAACACGCTGACGCAGCTCCGCAACTTCTCGTTCGTCGCGCTCGCCGTCCTCTTCGGGCTAAGCCTCCTCGTCGGGTGGATCATCTCGGGACGCGTGCTCTCCCCCATCGGGCGCATCACCGGCGTCGCCAAACAGATACAGGCGACCGATCTGTCGCGCCGTATCCAACTGCAAGGCCCTAAGGACGAGCTCACCGAGCTGGCCGCCACCTTCGACGAGATGCTCGATCGGATCGAGGAGGCGTTCTCCTCCCAGCGACGGTTCGTTGCCGACGCATCTCATGAGCTGAGGAACCCTCTGGCCGTGATCCGGACCAACCTCGACGTCGCCCTCGCCGCCGACGGTGCTACCGAAGCGGAGCTCAGAAACGCTGCCGAGGTCGCGCGCCGGGCGGCCGAGAGGATGTCGACGATGGTCGAAGACCTCCTGATGCTGGCCCGGTTGGAAGCGCGCGCCGAAGTACGCACCGACTTCGCCCTCGACGTCGTGATCGCCGAGGTCGGAGAGGAGTTCCGGGCGGTGGCCGCTGACAAGGGCATCGAGCTGGGTGCCGTCCCGGCAACCGAAGTAGCGGTCAACGGAGACCGGGATGCGATAAAGCGCTCGCTGGCGAACCTGCTCGAGAACGCCGTGCGCCTGGCCCCCGGGGGGTCCCGGATCGAGATCGATTCGGGGACCGCGGGCGGCTGGGCGTGGGTAGCGGTGGCCGACCAGGGGCCGGGGATCGAGGAACGCGACCTCGAACACATCTTCGACCGCTTCTACCGGGCGGACGAGAGCCGGGCACGGGCGGATGGGGGCACGGGTCTCGGCCTGGCGATCGTGCGGCGCATCGTGGCGGCCCATCGTGGTGCGATACGGGTCGCGTCTCGGCCGGGGGTGGGCACGACGTTCCTCGTCTGGCTCCCGGCGTCGGGCAACTACGGAACCGACCCACCGGCGGGCGATCCCACGCTCCTCGCTCGCTAACAAGGATTTTATCGACGCGCTCCTAACCTGGGTATCTAGAGCACGAACCGATCGTCAGATTCGCCACCTTCAGGAGGAGACCGATGAGCGACCGTCTGTGGATGCCGGAAGCCGCCGAATCACCGCCTCCTCCACCGCGGCGACCATGGGTCCGCGTGGTGGCGATCGCGCTGATCATCCCCCTGCTGATCACCACCGGGATCCTCGTCGGGCGCGTCACCGCCCCCGAGGAACGGGCGGAGACTCCTTCCACCACGAGCCAAGCGGCGGGGGACGAAGTGGCGGCCCCCGGCCCCATCGTCGGCGGAGGTGAGGAGCCCGTCGCCGCGGTCGCGCGGGCACTGTTGCCGTCGGTGGTTCAGCTCGAGACCTCGTCAGGGCTCGGGTCCGGGGTCATCTACGACGCCGACGGCTACATCCTCACCGCGGCCCACGTCGTGGACGGCGTATCCGAGCTCACCGTGAGGCTGAGTGACGGCTCGTCCCTCGACGGAGAGGTCGTCGGAACCGACCCGAACAGCGACATCGCGGTGGTCCACGTCGACGAGACCGGGCTTCCCGCAGCCGACCTGGCGACCGAGGTGACGCTCGAGGTCGGCCAACTCGCGGTGGCGATCGGAAGTCCCTTCGGGCTGGACTCGACCGTAACCTCGGGGGTCATCAGTGCAGTGAACCGCGGCGTCGTGCGCCCAGACGGCACCATCGCCAACATGATCCAAACCGATGCATCTATCAACCCGGGCAACTCGGGAGGAGCCCTCGTGGACCGGCAGGGCCGGGTCATCGGCATCAACGACGCTATCCAAACCGAGAGCGGTGGGAATCAGGGCGTCGGCTTCGCGGTTCCGATCGACCAGGCGGCATGGGTGGCCGAGCAGCTCGTCGCCGGCGAGCCGGTGGTTCCCGCACTGCTCGGCGTCAGCGGCACCGACGACCCTTCCGGCAACGCGGGGGCGCTCATCACCTCGGTCGAGCCGGGGACGGCGGCCGACGACGCGGGGATCAAGAGCGGCGACCTCATCACCAAGATCGACGACGTCCAGATCGAGACCATGAAGGACCTGGCCGCACAGATCCGCGCGATACCACCCGGGACGGAAGTGACGCTGACGGTCATCCGCGACGACAAGGAGATGACGATCACTGCGACCCTGGGAGACCGCTCGACCTCGTCCTGACAGACCACATGCCCGGATGGGGTCGGGTCCGGCCCGGCCCCGCTCTCCCCCCCGGCGGTAGGCTGACCCGGTCGATCCCGCGATAGGGGGAGCTGTGGCCGCCACCACCCATTTCCGGACCTGCCCGTTGTGCGAAGCAACTTGCGGGCTCACGATCACGATGAGTTCAGGCACCATCCAGAACGTGCGGGGCGACGAGGACGACGTTTTCAGTCACGGCTTTATCTGTCCCAAGGGAACCGCTGTCAAGCAGCTCCAGGAAGACCCCGACCGGCTCCGCGCTCCGATCGTGCGCGACGGCGACGACTGGCGAAGCGTCGGGTGGAACGAGG
>JAENWO010000376.1 GCA_016649925.1 Actinomycetales bacterium | reverse complement strand
TGGTGGCCAAGGCCGACGTTCTCATCGAGAACTTCCGCCCGGGTGTGCTCGACCGGCTCGGCTTCCCGGTCAGCCGCCTGGCCGAGATCAACCCGCGGCTCGTGGTGCTGTCGATCAGCGGGTTCGGGCACGACGGTCCCGAGGGAGGCCGCGCCGGCTACGACCAGATCGCCCAGGGCGAGGGCGGACTGATGTCCCTCACCGGCCCCGACCCCGAGCACCCGACCAAGGTCGGCGTACCCATCGCGGACCTCCTCGCCGGGATGAACGGCGCGTTCGGTGTCGCCTCTGCCCTCGCCGCACGCGAGCGGACCGGTCGCGGCACCGTGGTGCGGACCTCGCTCCTGGCGGCGATCGTCGGCGTCCATGCCTTCCAGGGGACCCGCTGGACCGTCGCTGGCGAGGTGCCGAAGGCGAGCGGCAACCACCACCCGGCGATCGCACCGTACGGGGCGTTCAGGGCCGCCGACGGCATGATCCAGGCCGCCGTCGGCAACGATCAGCAGTGGCGGGCCTTCGCCGCCTGCCTTGAGCTGGACCCGGAGGACCCCCGGTTCACGACCCAGCGGCATCGCGTCGAGCACCGCCCGGAGCTGATCGAGGCGATCGAGCAGCGACTCGCCACCGCGCCGGCGGACACCTGGCTCGCCCGTCTCGACGAGGCGGGCGTCCCGGCCGGAAGGATTCGCACGCTCGACGAGGTCTACACTTGGGAGCAGACGCTCAGCCAGGGCCTCCTGGTCGACGTGGACCACCCGACTCTCGGACGCGTGCAGCTGCCGGGCCCGCCGCTCCGGTTCGAGACGCCCGGCGGGGAGCCGGCCGGGCGGGCCAGCCACATCCATCCGCCGCTCCTCGGCGAGCACGACGCCGCCGTCCGCGCCTGGGCCGCCGAAGGCCCTTCGACCAGCCACTGACGAGAGGCCTCTCCCCATGCACCTGGTCCGCTACGCCGAACGAGCCACGTGGCGCGAGCGCGTCGGCGTGCTCCACGAGGGTGACGTGATGCCGCTCCCGGACATCTCCGGCTTCGCCGAGCTGCTCCGGCGTCGGGTCTCCGAGGTCCGGAGCCTGGTCGCCCGACCGGTCGTGACCGAGGCCTGCGCGCTCGCCGACGTACTCCTGCTGCCGCCGGTCGACGGCCGCACGGAGGTGTGGGCCGCCGGTGTGACCTACGAGCGCTCGATGGACGCCCGGATCGAGGAGACCACGGCGTCCCAGGACGTGTACGCACGGGTGTACGACGCCCCGCGACCGGAGCTGTTCTTCAAGGCCCCGGCCTGGCGGGTGGTCACCGGAGGTGAGCCCATCGGGGTGCGCCCCGACGCCGAGGTCACCGTGCCCGAGCCGGAGCTCGCGATGCTCGTCACTGCGCACGGCGAGGTCCTGGGCTACACGATCTGCGACGACGTGTCCTCCCGCGACATTGAGGGCACCAACCCGCTCTACCTGCCGCAGGCCAAGATCTACGACGGCTCGTGCGCGGTCGCCGCTCTCGTGCGGCCGGCCTGGGAGGTGCCCGACCCGCAGACGCTCGGGATCCGGCTCGTCGTGCGCCGCGACGACCGGACGCTGCTGGACGAACGGACCAGCACCGCGCGGATGCACCGCCGGCTCGGCGACCTGATCGAGCACCTGCACCGGGCCCTCACGCTCCCAGACGGAGCGGTGCTCGCAACAGGCACCGGCATCGTCCCCGGCCTCGACCTCACGCTCCGTCCCGGCGACCTCGTCGAGATCACCATCGACGAGGTCGGCACGCTCAGCAACCCGGTGGCCCTGTCGACCACGATCGACTGGCTCGCGGCGGCCGCCGACGACCCATCCATCAGAGAGAGGCCCCGATGACCACGATCGCCGACCCGTCCGCCGAGACCGACCCGACCGCTCTCCACGCGATCATCGACGCGCTGGCCGCCTCGGCGCCCCGGATGGCCGACAGCGCTCCGCGCGACCGCGCCCGGGCACTGCGCGCGGTGGCCGAGGCGCTCGACGCGAGCGTCGACGAACTGATCACCCTGGCGCACGACGAGACCGGTCTCCACCTCCCCCGCCTGACGGGCGAGGTGGCGAGGACCACCGGTCAGCTGCGCCTCTTCGCCAGCGAACTCGAGGACGGGAGCTGGCTCGACGTCATCATCGACACCCCCGATCCCCACGCGCAGCCCATGCCCCGGCCAGACCTGCGTCGAATGCAGGTCGCGGTGGGGCCGGTGGTCGTCTTCGCGGCCAGCAACTTCCCGTTCGCCTTCTCCGTCGCGGGCGGTGACACGGCGTCGGCCCTGGCCGCTGGGTCCCCCGTGGTGCTCAAGGCACATCCCGGCCACCCCGCCACCTCCCGACGGACCGCCGAGATCGTCACCGAGGCCTGGGAGGCAGCCGGCATGCCCGCCGGCTCCTTCGCGCTGGTCGAAGGTGAGCAGACCGGCGTCGCCGTCGTGCGTCACCCCTCGATCGCCGCTGGCGCCTTTACCGGCTCCGAGCGCGGCGGGACGGCGCTCGCCCGCATCGCTGCCGACCGCGAAGTGCCCATCCCCTTCTACGCCGAGATGGGCAGCCTCAACCCAGTGTTCGTGACGCCTGGAGCGCTGGCGGCAAGGGGTGACGCGATCGCCGACGGCTACGTCGGATCGTTCACCCTGGGCGTCGGTCAGTTCTGCACCAAGCCGGGGCTGCTCTTCGTGCCCCGGGGGCATGGCCTCGACGAGCGGCTCGCCGCGGCCGTCCGCGATGTCGCGCCCGCGCGCATGCTCGGATCCCGGATCGCGTCGGCGAGCCGTCAGGGCCAGGCAGCGCTCGCCAACGTCCCGGGTTCGCGGACGATTGCCGCCGTGGCGCCCGACGCGGACTCCGGACTGCTCGGCGGGGCTCTGCTCGTGGCGACGGATCTGGAGACGCTGCTCGAGCACCGTGATGCCCTACTGTCCGAGTGTTTCGGTCCCACGTCGGTCGTCATCGAGTACGACGGCTTCGAGGAGGCGCTCGAGGCCGCAGCCGCGCTCAGCGGCACGTTGACGGCCACCATCCATGCCGAGGACCACGAAGCGGCCGCGCTCGCTCCGCTCGCCCGGCTGCTCCGCGACCGGGCCGGGCGGCTGGTCTGGAACGGCTGGCCAACGGGAGTAGCCGTGAGCCGGGCTATGCACCACGGTGGCCCCTTCCCCGCCACGACCCACGCAGCCCATACCTCGGTCGGCGCGACGGCGATCCGCCGCTTCCTCCGCTCGGTCGTCTACCAGGACTACCCCGCGGCGCTTCTGCCTGCTGCTCTGCAGGACAGCAATCCGCTTGGTCTACTCCGCCGCATCGACGGCGAGTTCACTCGACGCCCAGCCTGACCGGAGGCAGCATGGTCTGCTGGTCGATGCATCTGGCGCCTACTCCGCCCTGCTCGATGGCAGCCTGCTGCAGC
>JAENWO010000367.1 GCA_016649925.1 Actinomycetales bacterium | reverse complement strand
GAGGTCCCCGGGTTGCCAGATCGGCATCGACCCGAACAGCTCGGGCCGCTTCGACGCGTTGGCGAGGAGCAGGTAGACGGGGACGAGCCAGAGCAGCCCGAGGATCCCCCTGCGAGCTCGCCGAGGCTCCGGCCGCGCGGCCCGGCGGCGGAGAGCTCGACGAGGACGAGCAGAGCCTTGTCCACGCTGCCCATGGGTGAGTCCTCGGCCACCGCCACCCTCCGTCCTCGCCGCCGGGCGTGACGGACATCCCGCCCAGTCGAAACCTACGCGATAGGTTGCAGGCATGAGCAGCGACCCCTCGGACGGCCGGTCACAGTGGAGTGCCCCGCGTCCGCGTTACGACGACGACCTACGCCTGGCCCACGTCATCGCCGACCAGGTCGACGCCCAGACCATGGCCCGCTTCAAGGCGCAGGACCTGCACGTCGAGACGAAGCCGGACACGACGCCGGTCACGGACGCGGACCGCACCGCGGAGGAGATAGTCCGGGCGCAGCTCGCCCGCACCCGCCCGCGTGACAGCGTGCTCGGCGAGGAGTTCGGGGTCAGCGGCTACGGCGCCCGCCAGTGGGTGATCGACCCGATCGACGGCACCAAGAACTTCGTCCGGGGCGTGCCGGTCTGGGCCAGCCTGATCGCGCTGGTCGACGCCGGTCAGCCGGTGCTCGGAGTGGTGAGCGCGCCGGCCCTCAACCGCCGCTGGTGGGCGGCGGTCGGCTCCGGCGCGTGGACCGGACGTGCGCTGTCCTCCGCGACCCGGCTGTCCGTCTCCGGGGTCTCCACCCTCGCCGACGCGTCCCTGTCCTACTCCGACCTCTCCGAGTGGGCGGCGCAGGGCCTGCTGGAGGAGTTCACCTCGCTCGCCTCCCTGGTCTGGCGCACCCGGGCGTACGGGGACTTCTGGTCCTACATGCTCGTCGCGGAGGGGGCCGTCGACATCGCGTGCGAACCCGACCTGGAGGTCTACGACATGGCGGCGCTCGTCCCGATCGTCACCGAGGCAGGTGGCCGGTTCACCTCCCTCGCCGGCGAGGACGGTCCGTTCGGGGGCAGCGCAGTCGTCACGAACAGTCTCCTGCACGACGCCGTCATGGAGCAGCTCGCGCGCACGGCACGGTGATCCGAGGGGCTTGTCCACAGCCCCCGCCGACGGGGGTCCGAAGCGATGTCGGTGCCCGGGGATATGGTCGCGCCATGCGTTTCCTGCACACCGCCGACTGGCAGCTTGGCATGACGCGGCACTTCCTCGATGCCGACGCCCAGTCGCGCTTCACCAGCGCGCGCACGGAGGCGATCGTGCGGATCGGTGCGGTGGCGGCGGCCGAGGGCTGCGAGTTCATCGTCGTGTCCGGGGACGTCTTCGAGGCGAACACGCTGCCTGCTCGCGTCGTGGCCCGGGCATTGGAGGCGCTGCGCCTGGTGCCGGTCCCCCTCTACCTCCTGCCGGGCAACCACGACCCGCTCGAGGCCTCCTCCGTCTACGACTCCAAGGCGTTCCTGCGCGCCCTTCCCGAGCACGTCCACGTGCTGCGCGAACCGGGTATCACACACGTGCGCGACGGCGTCGAGATCATCGCGACACCGTGGACCTCCAAGCACCCCACGTCCGATCCGGTGGCCGACGGCGTCGCCGGCCTCGAGCCGGACGGCACCCTTCGCATCGTGGTCGGGCACGGCGCCACCGACACGCTCTCCCCCAACCCGCTCGACCCCGCGCTGATCCGCGTGGAACCGTTGCGCGCGCTGCTGCGCGCCGGCGCCATCCACTACGTCGCCCTCGGAGACCGCCACTCCCTCACCGAGGTGGACCCTGCGGGCATCTACTACTCCGGTGCGCCCGAGGTGACCGACTTCATCGAGGTCGACCCAGGCAAGGTCCTCGTCGTCGACTGTGAGGACGGCCGGCCCGCCCGAACCACGGCCCACGTCGTCGGCACGTGGTCCTTCCTCGACCTCTCCTTCGACGTCAACGGTGCGGCCGACGTCGCCGTCGTCGACGAGACGCTGGATGCGATGGGGGACAAGTCCCTCACGGTGCTGCGCGTCAGCCTGCGCGGCACCCTCTCGCTGCAGGAGCACGCCGAGCTCGAGTCGGTTCTGGACCGTCACGCCGAGACGTTCGCCGCCCTGAACCGGTGGGAACGCCACACCGATCTGGCCCTGTACGTCGACGGTGACGAGCTCACCGAGCTCGGCGTCGGCGGGTTCGTCCAGGACGGTGTCGACGAGATCGCGGCGCTGGCGGGCGACGACGGTCCGGACGCGGACACCGCCCGCGACGCACTGGCCCTCCTCTTCCGGCTCGCCGGAGGTGTGCGATGAGGATCCATCGGCTGCGGCTGGAGAACTACCGCGGGATCACCGAGCGCGATGTGACGTTCCCCGACACCGGCATCATCGTCGTCGAGGGTGCGAACGAGGTCGGCAAGACGTCGATGATCCAGGCCCTGGACCTGCTGCTCGACAAGCCGGACTCCTCCAAGTCGCGCGAGGTCACCGCCGTGAAGCCGGTCACGCGCGACGTGGGATCGGTCGTCGAGGCTGAGATCAGCACCGGTCAGTACCGGTTCACGTACCTCAAGCAGTGGAACCGCGGCACCCGCACCGAGCTGCGCGTGACGGCTCCCACGGACGCCCAGTTCACCGGCGCCGCCGCGCACGCCGAGGTCCAGCGGATGCTGGACGAGACGCTCGACCGCGACCTCTACCGCACCCTACGCATCCTCCAGGCCGAGGAGCTCAGCTCCGCGACCCTGAGTGGGAGCCGCGCGCTGAGCGCCGCGCTCGATGCGGCCGCGGGGTCCGCGTCGCACGACGGCGAGGGCGACTCGCTGATCGAGGCGGTCGACGCCGAGTACTTCACCTTCTGGACGAAGACCGGCAAGGAGACGGGTGCGCACGCGCAGGCTCGCACGCTCCTGAGCGAGGCGGAGGCGCAGCTGGCCGAGGCGTCGGCGGCCCTGGGCCGGGTCGCCGACGACGTCTCCCGCCACGCCACCCTGACGAGCGAGATCACCTCACTCGAGGACTCGCGGACGCGGGCACTCGCCGAGGTGGAGACCTACGCCGCGCAGTGGGAGTCGCTGCGGGGCCTGCGGGACCAGGTCGAGGGTGCGCGCCGGACGCTCGCCGAGCGCAGCCGCTCCCGGAGCGAACATGTTGCGGCGATGACGGAGCGCGGTAGCCAGAGCAGCGCACTGGCCGCCCGCGAGCAGCACCTCGAGCAGCTCTCCGCACAGCTGACCGAGTCCAGGGTCCTGCTCCACGAGAGCAAGGCAGAGCTGACGGGCCTCGAGACGCGGGCCGCCGAGGTGGAGGAGCGTGGCCGGTCCGCACGGGAGCAGGCGGACCAGGCCGCCGAGGATGCCGAGCACCTGCAGGACGTTGTCGACGCCGAACGGCTGCGGCGCTCGCTCGAGCTGATCGCGGGGTTGCAGTCGACGATCGAGGACTGCGAGACCGCGCTGGCCGACTCGGTCCTGACCGAGGAGATCCTCG
>JAENWO010000352.1 GCA_016649925.1 Actinomycetales bacterium | reverse complement strand
TCCGAGGACTCGACGGGCTTGGACGTCTCCGCGGCCGCCTCCAAGGCCGCAGCCGCCTCCAAGGCCGCAGCCGCCTCCAAGGCCGCAGCCGCCTCCAAGGCCGCAGCCGCCTCCAAGGCCGCAGCCGCCTCCAAGGCCCCCGACGGCGACTCCTCGCGGGACCCGCGCTCGCTGTAGCCGCGGAAACGCCGCGCCGCAACAGCCATCGCCACGTCCCGGTATTGGGCCGCCCGGTGCAGCTGACCGCCGAGGTCGCTCCCGCTGGCCCGGTGCCGCAGGTCACACGGCACCTCGACGACGGCGAATCCCTGACGAAGGACATCAATCGTCATCCCGGTCTCGACACCCCAGCCGCGGGCGAGCGGCGCGGCCGCGTCGAACGCGTCCCGGGTCAGGCAGCGCTGGCCGGAGAGCGGCTGGCTGGGTGCCCACCCGGTGGCCCGCTGGATCGCCCGGCGCGAGAGGCCCGTGACGATGCCGCGGCCTCCGGCGCCGGACTGCGGCGGCAGGATCGCGATCGACATGTCGGCCCTGCCGACGAGGACCGGCGGCACGAGCGGGGCGGCGTTGACGGCGGTGGCTCCCAGATCGGCGTCGAGGAACAGCAGCAACCGCGGCGGGCCGTCCTCGAAGTCGCGCATCGCCACGACGGCGGCGCCGGTCTCCATCGCGGAGGACTTCCCGCGGTTGTGCGAGTGCCGCACCACGACGGCGCCAGCCGCACGGGCGAGGTGCTGAGTGTCGTCCTCGCTGCCGTCGTCGACGACGAGGACGAGGTCCACGTGGGGGATGGCCCGGACCGCCCGAACTGTGGCGGCGATGCGCTCCGCCTCGTCCTTCGCGGGGATGACCACTGCGACGCGCTGCTCGCCGTGCGGGCCCTGGGCTTCGGCCCGCCTGACCCTGGGATCGCCGGCGGCCCGTCGGATGACACGGAGGGGCTCACGTCCGGCGCCAGCGTGCCCACTCACGACGCCAAGCGTAACGCCGTTGGAGCGTTCACAAGCGACAACCGGGCCAAACGGTCGACGAGACGTCGACGAACTCTTTACCGGAGCGTGACCTGGCGGGACACCAGACCCGCCCGGGCTCGACGCTCGTCCGCGGTGAGCGGCTCGGCCACGGCGAGGGCCACCCTCAGCCGTTCGTCGAAATCCACCGCCACCTGCTCGATCTCCTCGGCCTCGCTGCCTCGGGCCAGCTCCCACACCGGGACGAGCAGGCCACCGCTACGGAAGGCACCCACGAACCGCGACCCCTCGTCCAGGCCCGACTCGCGGCGGGCGTGCAGGCGGGCGAGCGCGTCCAGCAGCTGCTCCTCGTCCTCGGTGCGCGCCCAACGCAGGAACTCCTTGCTGCCCATGCGGCACCAGTAGGCGCCGTGCACTTGCTGGAGCTTCTTCGTGGGGACGATCGAATTCGTGAAGTCGTCGAGCGCACGGGACAGCTCCTCGGAGGGCTCGGCGTCCGCGGAGAGCGTGTACTCGAAGCCGTCGTACATCGTCACCTCGAACGGCATGTCGAGGTCGAGCACGTCCTGGAGGCGCGGGCCCGGCCCGGGCAGCTCGAAGTGGTCGAGGGCCTCGCCCGGCTCGGTCTCGAGGAGCTCGAGCAGCGCGGCGGCCACGTCGCGGCTCGCGTCCCCGCTCGAGCTCGCCTTCTGCAGGGCGACCATCAGGACACCGTCCTCGCGGTGCAGCGCCGGCCACATCATCGGCAGAAGGGTCGCGACCATCACGTCACGGGAGCCGTACTCGGCCGTGGTGCGGGCGGTCCCGGTCGCCGCGGGCACCACCTCACGCAGCGCGACCCAGTCCGCCTCGTCCGGCAGTCCCTGGAACGTGCGGTGGCCGGTATCCTCCACCATGGCGCCCTGTTGTGCCGCCTTGCGGACGGCCCGACGGGCGGCCACCTTGTCGCTGACGGGCCCCGACTTGTTGCGCTTTGCCATGACGGACACCCTATCGAGGTGCTTTCCTGGCCCCCTGCCAGCGGGAGTGGCAGGATCGAGCGCATGCATGAACGCGCTGGCCAGGTGGCCCGTCCCGAGGACCTCATCGACGTCGACGCGGTCGTCTCCGCGTACTACGACCGCACGCCCGACCCGGACGACCCGAACCAGCAGGTGGTGTTCGGTACCTCCGGGCACCGCGGCTCCAGCCTGGACACCGCGTTCAACGAGGCGCACATCGTCGCGATCACCGCGGCGATCGTTCAGTACCGCCGCGCCGAGGGCACCGACGGCCCGCTCTACATCGGGCGGGACACGCACGCCCTGTCGGAGCCGGCCACCCGCACCGCGCTGGAGGTACTCGCCGCGGCGGGAATCGATGTGCGCATCGATGCGCGTGATGCATTCACACCGACGCCCGCGCTCTCCCACTCGATCCTGCGCCACAACGGCGCCGGCACCAGTGCGGGGGTGCGCACCCACGGTCCGGGACTCGCGGACGGCATCGTCGTGACGCCGTCGCACAACCCCCCGCGCGACGGCGGGTTCAAGTACAACCCGCCCCACGGCGGGCCGGCCGACTCCGACGCAACCTCCTGGATCGCGAGGCGCGCGAACGACCTGCTGCGCTCCGGCGTCGGCTCCGTGCCCCGGATGCCGTACGAGCAGGCCATCGCCGCTGACAACGTCGTCAAGCACGACTTCCTCCTCACCTACGTGGACGACCTCGAGGCGATCCTGGACCTCGATGCCATCCGGGACGCCGGAGTGCGCATCGGCGCCGACCCGCTCGGCGGGGCGTCGGTGGAGTACTGGGGCGCGATCGCCGAGCGCCACAGCCTCAACCTCACCGTGGTGAACCCGAACGTCGACCCCCGCTTCGCCTTCATGACCCTGGACTGGGACGGCAAGATCCGGATGGACTGCTCCTCGCCGTCGGCCATGGCGTCACTCGTGACGATGATGCGGCCCGACGGCGGTGGCCCGGCTCCGTACGACATCGCCACCGGGAACGACACCGACGCCGACCGGCACGGCATCGTCACCCCGGACGCGGGGCTGATGAACCCCAACCACTTCCTCGCGGTCGCGATCGAGTATCTCTACACCCACCGCGAGGGCTGGGCGCCGAATGCGGGCGTGGGCAAGACGCTCGTCTCGTCAGCGCTCATCGACCGGATGGTGGCCGACCTCGGCCGCACGCTCGTCGAGGTTCCGGTGGGCTTCAAATGGTTCGTCCCCGGGCTGCTCGACGGTTCGATCGGCTTCGGCGGCGAGGAGTCCGCGGGCGCCTCATTCCTGCGCCGCGACGGTTCGGTGTGGACCACCGACAAGGACGGCATCCTCCTCGCACTGCTCGCCTCCGAGATCCAGGCCGTCACCGGCCGCTCGCCGAGCCAGATCCACGACGAGCAGGTCGCCCGGTTCGGGGAGAGCTGGTACGCCCGCGTCGACGCTGCCGCCACCCGGGAGCAGAAGGCCAAGCTCGCGGCCCTCTCGCCCGAGCAGGTCTCCGCGACCGAGCTCGCCGGGCAGGAGATCACCGACCGCCTGGTCGCGGCCCCTGGCAACGGCGCCTCGATCGGTGGCCTCAAGGTGACGACGGCGGACGCGTGGTTCGCGGCGCGGCCCTCCGGCACCGAGGACGTCTACAAGATCTACGCCGAGTC
>JAENWO010000166.1 GCA_016649925.1 Actinomycetales bacterium | reverse complement strand
TGCTCCTTCCCCGGCAGCGGGTGCACCGATTTGGTGGCGGACGTCGGGCCGACGAAGGCTTCCACGAGTGGGCTCTCCTCGACGCGCGCCACGAAGATGTCGTCCGAGCGGCCCGTGGGGGGCCGATTCGGCGCCGCGGGACGACATGTTCGTGTCCCGAGAAGGGCGAGGGGTCCTCGCGAGCCCCGTGCTCCTTCCCCGGCAGCGGGTGCACCGATTTGGTGGCGGACGTCGGGCCGACGAAGGGGAAACGACGATGGAGATTCTTGCGGGCGGCTTCTACGCACCGAACCCGCTCCCGCCCTCCACCTTTCACCTGATCTGACCCGCCGCGGTCGTGCTGCTGTGGCTCCGGCCGACCATCGCCGCCGTCGTGAGCGTCGTGAGCGTCGTGAGCGTCGTGAGCATCGTGCGTGATCGTGGCGTGACGGCGATGGCCGAGGCCGGCTGGATCCTGGTGATCCTCCTCGCCCCGCTCGTCGGTGCGTTGCTCTGGTTCCTGTTCGGGCGCACCACTCGGTCATCTCGCGTCCCGGTCGCCTGAGGAGGAGTCGTGTCCAGGCTGCTTGTCGTCGTCGCCGTAACGGGCAGGGCCTCGGCCGCCAGTGCCGGCGCGTGAGGGGTCGATCCGGCGCCGCGTCGTAGCATCTTCAGAGCGCACGTCGCTGCTCCGGGGACCTCCTGGGCGCGCCATCGGGTTCCTGGGACGCGACTACTCTGGGCGCATCATGACTACCCCTGCTGCCGCTGCGCCCACCGGCTCCCAGATCCGGGTCCGCTTCTGCCCCTCGCCCACGGGCGTCCCGCACGTCGGCCTGATCCGGACCGCCCTGTTCAACTGGGCGTATGCCCGGCATGTGGGTGGCACGTTCGTGTTCCGCATCGAGGACACGGACGCCGCACGGGACAGCGAGGAGAGCTACCACCAGCTGCTCGACGCACTGCGCTGGCTGGGCCTGGACTGGGACGAGGGCGTCGAGGTCGGCGGACCTGACGAGCCGTACCGGCAGTCGCAGCGGATGGACATCTACGCGGGGGCTGCTCGGAAGCTGCTCGACGCCGGACACGCCTACGAGTCGTTCTCCACGCCCGAGGAGATCGAGGCCCGGCACCGCGACGCCGGCCGCGACCCGAAGCTGGGCTACGACGGCTACGACCGGACCCTCACGGACGAGCAGAAGGCGGCCTTCCGCGCAGAGGGCCGGGAGCCGGCGCTGCGCATCCGCATGCCCCAGGACGACGTGACGTTCACCGACCTCGTCCGTGGCGACGTGACGTTCAAGGCCGGCTCGGTGCCGGACTTCGTCATCGTTCGCGGCAACGGGCAGCCCCTCTACACGCTGGTCAACCCGGTCGACGACGCACTCATGGGCATCACGCACGTGCTGCGCGGTGAGGACCTGCTCTCCTCGACCCCGCGCCAGGTGGTCCTCTACCGGGCCCTGCTCGACGTCGGCGTGGCGAGCGTCATGCCGCAGTTCGGCCACCTGCCCTACGTCCTCGGCGAAGGCAACAAGAAGCTGTCCAAGCGGGACCCCGAGTCCAACCTGTTCCTGCACCGCGAGCGCGGGTTCACCCCCGAGGGGCTGCTGAACTACTTGGCGCTCCTCGGCTGGTCGATCTCGCCGGACCACGACATCTTCTCCCGCGAGGAGATGGTCGCGGCGTTCGACGTCGCCGACGTGAATCCGAGCCCGGCCCACTTCGATCTCAAGAAGGCCGAGGCGATCAACGCCGCGCACCTGCGCCTCCTCGCCCCCGAGGACTTCGAGGGCCGGCTCGTCCCCTACCTGCAGGCGGCGGGACTGGTCGAGGGAGAGCGGTTCGCCGACCTCACCGCCGAGGAGCAGGCCCTGCTCGACGCCGCTGCTCCCCTCGTGCAGGAGCGGATGACCCTGCTCGGCGAGGCGCCGGGCATGCTCGGTTTCCTGTTCGCGGCCGATGACGCCGTGCTGGTGGAGGACGACGCGCGCGCCGGCCTGCGCGACGAGGCCGCCGCGGTGCTCGAGCGGTCCGCCGCCGTCCTCGAGGGCCTCGACGACTTCTCGCCCGAGTCCCAGCAGGAGGCGCTCAAGGCTGTGCTCGTGGAGGAGATGGGCATCAAGCCGCGCTTCGCGTTCGCGCCGCTCCGGGTGGCCGTAACGGGGCGTCGCGTGTCCCCGCCGCTGTTCGAGTCGATGGAGATCCTCGGCAAGGAGTCCTCCCTCGCCCGGCTGCGGGCACTGCGCGCCAGCCTGTGATGCCGGCGTCGCCGTCCCCACCCGTCCCCGGTCGTGTGCTCGCCGTCAGCAGGCTGCACGCGGTGACCGGGACCGGCCGGCCCGGGGACCTCACCGGGATCGACAAGCGACCGGTCGACGGCTCGGTCGTCGTGCGCACGCTCGGGGTCGACGGTGACCGGCAGCTGGACCGCAGGCACCACGGCGGGCCGGACAAGGCGGTGTACGCGTACGCCAGCGAGGACATGACGACCTGGTCCGCGCTCCTCGGGCGTGACCTGGCGCCCGGGCTGTTCGGGGAGAACCTCACCACCGCGGGGCTTGACGTCACCGGCGCGGTGCTCGGGGAACGCTGGCAGGTCGGGGACGCGGGGTCGGGGCCGCTGCTCGAGGTGACGATGCCGCGCACGCCCTGCTACAAGTTCGCCCACCGGATGGGCGAGCCACACTGGGTCAAGCAGTTCACCGCGCACGGTGCCCCCGGCGCATACCTACGGGTGCTGCGCGAGGGTGAGGTCCAGGCCGGAGCCGCGATCGCCGTCGTGCATCGTCCGGACCACTCAGTGACGATCGGGGAGATGTTCAGCGGGCCCACGCCACGCTCGGCCCGCCTGCTGCTCGCCGCCGGCGACGCACGAGAGCTGAGCCTGCCGTGGCAGGTCCGCACGCGCGCCGAGAGCGTCGTGTCCGAGGATGACCGGGAGCCAGGGCTCTGGTGAGCCTGACGGGCCGAACGATCCGGGGCGTCCTGTTCGACATCGACGACACGCTCGTCGACACCCGCACCGCGTTCGCGGCCGCGCTCGCGGCGGTCGCCGGCCGGTTCCTGCCCGAGCTCTCCGCGGACCGCCACCCCGAGCTGCTCAGACTTTGGCGCGCCGACACCGGGGGTCATTACCGCGCGTTCACCCGGGGCGAGGTCGACTTCACGACCCAACGGCGGGCGAGGGTGGACCAGCTGCACGAGGCGTTCGGTGGCGCCGTGCTCGATGACGACGCGTTCGACGCGTGGTCCCGCCGGTACGAGGAGACGTTCGCTCTCGCGTGGACGGCCTTCGAGGACGCCGAAGGGGTCCTGCGCCTCATCCGGACCAGGGGGCTGCGCACCGGCTCGCTGTCCAACGCGCTCGCCCGGACCCAGCGAGCGAAGCTGCTCGCCACAGGTCTCGCCGACCTCGCCCCACTGCTCGTCTCGGTGGAGACGTTCGGCGTCGGCAAGCCTGACCCGCGCGTGTTCCTGGAGGCGTGCCGCCTGCTCGGCACCGCGCCCGGGGAGACCGTGTACGTCGGCGACGAGCTCGACATCGACGCCCGCGCCGCCACCGCTGCAGGGTTGCGGGGCGTGTGGTTGGACCGCCCCGGGCGGCGCCGCGGGGGCGTGCACGACGAGGACGGGGCCGCGGCCCGGGCCGACGGCATCGTCGTCATCTCGGGCCTGGACGAGTTGACCCGGTGCTGGCGCCGAGGGACTGACGAGCGAGCTCCCGCGGAGGACGCCCTTCCCCCCAGGTGAAGGATAGGTGGATGACGGCGGCCGCGAGCGGGTCCAGCACGGCGCTGCTCGAGGAGCCGCCGGTGGATCCGCGTCGCGCGTGGACGAGCGCATGCTGACCGACAGGCACGCGGACCTCGCCGCGGGGCGTTTCGGACTGGGTGAGGGCGCCACGCTCTCAGGTCCGACGGCGCGGGGACTACAGGGCCTCGTGTGGCGGCTGCAGACCTCCGGTGGCGTGTTCGCCCTCAAGGAGCTCCTCATCCGTGTCGAAGAGGAGCCGATGCGCGTGAACGCAGACTTCACCGCTGCCGCCGTCGCCGAAGGGGTGGCAGCGCCCGTCTCGGTGCCCACCACCGACGGGGACCTGCTCGCGGAGCTCGACGGCGCCCAGGTGCGCGTGTACGAGTGGGTGGACCTGCGTGAGCCGGACATCGGGTTGGACCCCACCGTCATCGGGCGGACGGTCGCTGCGATCCATCGTGCGGGCGTCCCGACCACCGGCGACGTGGACCCCTGGTACGCCGAGCCGGTGGGGGAGCTGGCCTGGCGCGAGCTCGTCGGTGCCGTCGGCAGGGCAGGTGCCCCGTTCGCCCCGGCACTGGCGGCAATGCTGGACGAGATACTCGCCCTCGAGGCCCTGATCCGACCACCGGTGGACCTGCGCGTGTGCCACCGTGATCTGTGGGCGGACAACCTGCGAGTGGCCGCCGACGGGCGAGTCTGCGTGATCGACTGGGACGACGCCGGCCCGGCCGGGCCGAGCCACGAGGTTGCGATGGTCTTGTCCGAGTTCTGCACGGGCCTCGACGGCCGGGTCGACGCGCAGCGGGCCCGGGCGCTGCACGAGAGCTATGTCAGCGCCGGAGGGCCTGGGAGGGTCACCGACGCCGGGGACTTCTCCATGGTGATCGCGGTGACCGGCCACATCACTGCGAAGCACCTGGGGAACTGGGTGAGCGGGGAGCCGGGGGAGCGACGGGGGAGCGAGGCGGGGATCGCGGAGTTCCTCGAGCGGGCCCTGACCCGTGAGGCGATCGACGCTCTGGTGGCCGCGGTACAGGACTGAATCTGCGCCCCTGTGACGTTGCCCACCCCAGGACGTTTTGGCCGGTGGCGGTCGCTCCCGTACAGTGATCCCCCGGGTACAACGTTCAGGTCCTGGGTGCTGCGCGCCCACGAAGCAACGAGCGTTATACCCCCTTGGGGTATGGTGTAATTGGCAGCACGACTGGTTCTGGTCCAGTTAGTCTAGGTTCGAGTCCTGGTACCCCAGCGGTTGATCGTGCGAGACCTCTTGGGGGTTCCGATATGATCGCCGAGTTGCCCGGCCCCGTCGTCTAGTGGCCTAGGACGCCGCCCTCTCACGGCGGTAGCACGGGTTCGAATCCCGTCGGGGCTACACACGGATGAGGCCCTTGGCCCGCGGAGACGCGAGGTCAGGGGCCTCATCCATGCTCAGGGTGTCTCTCGCCGGGCCGCACACTCACCGCAGGAGACCGAGGAACGCACTGTCGGTGGTCTCTACTGCTCCGGCCGCCTCATCGCGACCCGGCCCTGTGACTGGTTGGTGATCGTGAACGTGCCGCCGGTCGTCTCGTCGTGCACGACCGTGCCGGGGGGCACGAACGCCCACGCCGGCATCGCACCGATCCGTGCCGCAAGACTCTCGAGGACCGGATCCGGTGCGCCGAGACTCGCTGCCTCAAGTGCCGCTCGGACGATCCTCGCGTCCTGGCCGACGAGCGGCTTCGCGACGGCGTCGACGGCGGACACCTTGCGGTTGCCCGTCCATCCAGTCATCGACGTCATCTCGCGGTCGGGTTCTGCGCCGTCCGGCAGCCCGCGCGAGAACAACGGTGAGGACAGGGACGACGAGGGCAGCGACGATGAGGATCGCTGCGGTGACGAACATCCATGGTTGCACGATGCTCTCCTTCGGTGCGACCGTCCGCCGATCTTCGACACTATCCACGGCACGCAGCGCGACGTCGCCCGAAATGCACGGTGAGGTTCTTCAACGAGCTGCGCGACCCGGCCACGCCCTGCGGATCCGGTCGGGTCACGCGTCGGCCCCCGTTCCTCGTGAGCTCCGGCCCTGGCCGCGCCCAGGTACGCTCGTGGCCGCGCCCAGGTACGCTCGTGGCCGCGCCCAGGGGGAGATGACCATGGCACGACAGCGGCACGACGCGCGCCCGGCGGGACCACGCAAGAGGTTCACGGCAGCACTCGTCGGGCTCCTCGCCGGATCCGTTCTGACCGCCTGCTCCGATCCCGTCCCCGAGCCCGACGGCGCCGCCCAGGCTCTCGCG
>JAENWO010000207.1 GCA_016649925.1 Actinomycetales bacterium | reverse complement strand
TGCCGGACTCCCCGGGGGCACTGGCCGCGTCGGCGGCGGAGGCACGCACGGCCCGCAAGGACCTGGCGCGCATCGAGCGCCGGCTGGCGAAGTTGACGGAGCGCGCCGCCGTGCTGCACGAGGCGCTCGCCGAGCAAGCCACGGACTACGTCGCCGTCGGGACGCTGACGGCCGAGCTGCGTGAGGTGGAGCGCGAGCACACCGCGTTCGAGGAGGAGTGGCTGGTGACCGCGCAGATCGTGGGCTGAGCCCGCCTCACTCCTCGAAGGGTCGCAGCAGGGTTCGCAGCAGGTTCGCGAGCACCTCGCGCTCCTCCTCGTCGAGGGCGTCCAGCAGGGTGGCCTCGCTGCGGAGCAGGTCCGACATCGCTGCGTCCACCGCCTCGCGCCCGCTCTCGGTGAGTCGCACGAGCACCACCCGACGGTCGTTGGGAGCGGCGGCGCGCACCACGAGACCGTGCGTGACGAGACGGTCGATCCGGTTCGTCATCGTGCCGGAGGAGACGAGCGTCTGCGTGAGCAGCGTGCCGGGGGTCAGTTCGTACGGCTCGCCGGCGCGCCGCAGCGCGGACAGGACGTCGAACTCCCAGGCCTCGAGGCCGTGCTCGGTGAACGCCGCCCGCCGCGCCAGGTCGAGGTGCCGGGAGAGGCGGGAGATCCGGGAGAAGACCCGCAGCGGGGCGACGTCGAGGTCGCCGCGCTCGCGCTGCCACGCGGCGACGATGCGGTCCACCTCGTCCTGCGCAGCGCTGGGTCTGTCCATGCACCCGAGGTTACTCGACATCGAGATATCGGCGACGACCCTTAACCCCAGCACGCGAGTGCTGGAGTTTTCGGTTATGGCCCCGGTTATAACCGAAAACTCCAGCACTCGCGTGCTGGGGGTTCAGTTCAGCGCCGGAGCGCATCGGTCAGCTTCATCCGACCGCCCGTGTTGAGCACCGCGCGGGAGTAGACCCGCCCGGCGAGCCACACGAGCAGGGGGACGAGCGCCAGGCACAAGGCGATGGACAGAGCCACCTCCCAGCCCTGGGCCGCCCCGAACGCCTGCCGCACCGGCATCATGAACGGGGAGAAGAACGGGATCTGGGAGAGGATCTTCGTCAGGGTGCCGTCGGGGCTGTTCGGGACGAGGTAGATGCCCAGGTAGAACGGCGCCATCATCGTGAAGATCATCGGGGTCGTGACCGCGCCGATGTCCTCCTGCCGTGAGACGAGGGCGGCGAACCCTCCGAACAGCACGGCGTAGATCGCGAAGCCGAGGAGGAACCACACGAGCAGCCAGAGGAGCGCGCTGCCCAGGTTGAGGTCCACGCCGTCGAGCAGCCCGGAGAACGCGGCCGTCGCCGCGGCCGCCCCGGCGAACAGGCCGACCTGGATGAGGCCCACGATCCCGATCCCGAGGATCTTCCCCGCCATCAGCTGGCTGGGACGGATGGTGGCGAGCAGGATCTCGACGACGCGGCTCACCTTCTCCTCCACCACCCCCATCGCGATGAGGGAACCGCACTGCAGCAGCGTGAACAGCAGCAGGGCGGAGGTGGCCATCGCCACGCTGAAGGCGACCGGGTCGAACTCGGCCCCCGAGGGGTCCGACAAGACGTTCACCGTGGGCACCGCGGCGGCGAGGTCACGGCCCACCTGCGTGGGGTCGCCCCCGAGCGCCGTGATGGCGTCGCTGAGGGCGTACTGCTGCACCGCCGTCGTGATCGCTGCCAGGAGCGTCGGGTCGGGCGCGCCCTCGAGCGAGACGGCCGGGCTGGTGGGGTCGCCCCGGAGGTAGGCGTCGAGGTCGCCGTCGAGCACCGAGGCCTCGGCCGCGTCCGGGGCGACCTCGGAGGTCTCCAGGGTCAGGCCCGCACCCGCGGCCGCCGCCTGGAGCGCTGGTGCGAGCACCGTGGTCTCGCCGGTGAGCGCCACCTGGGTGACGTCGGGTGAGTCGTTCGCTGAGATGATGCTGGCCGCGACCATGCCGCCGACGATCAGCACGAGCACGATCGCCGTGGAGATGATGCTCGCCTTGGCCAGCAGCCGGGTACGTACCTCGCGCGCGGCGATCAACCAGATCGGCCTCCAGGTCCGGCTCATGCTGCGGCCTGGTTGCTCGCGTGCGCCTCGTCGGCGGCATCTCCCGCGGAGACGACGTGCCGGAACAGGTCGGTCAGGCTCGGGCGGACCTGGACGAACTCGCGCACCGGAGGGTAAGCGAGAGCGGCCCTCAGGATGCGCTGCTCGGCGTCGGGCGTGTGGTCGGTGAGCTCGAGCACGGTGGTGACGCCGTCGGCCCGGACCACGCGTGTGCCGGGCACCGTCGAGGCCCAGCCCGGCGGCGCGGACGGCGTGACCACCTTCCAGCGCGAGGTGTCGGTGGTGCGCAGCTCGTCGATCGTGCCGATCGCCACCATCTCCCCGCCCCGCACGATGCCCACGCGGTCGCACAACCGCTCGACCAGGTCCAGCTGGTGGGAGGAGAAGACCACGGGCACGCCAGCGGCGGCGCGCTCGCGCAGCACACCGCTCATCACGTCCACCGCGAGCGGGTCGAGGCCGGAGAACGGCTCGTCCAGGACGAGGATGGCCGGGTCGTGGATCAGGGCCGCGGCGAGCTGCACGCGCTGCTGGTTGCCGAGCGAGAGCCTCTGCACGTCATCGGCGCGCCGTGCGGCAACGCCGAGCACCTCGGTCCAGTGCTCCATCGACGTCCGTGCGTCGGCCGCGTTCATCCCGTGCAGCCGGGCGAGGTAGATGAGCTGCTCGCCGACCTTCATCTTCGGGTAGAGGCCGCGCTCCTCGGGCATGTAGCCCACCCGGCGCCGGGCGTCGAGGTCCAGCTTCGCACCCTTCCAGCGGACCTCGCCCCCATCGGAGTGCAGGACGCCCAGGACGATGCGCATCGTCGTCGTCTTGCCGGAGCCGTTGGAGCCGACGAAGCCGAAGATCTCCCCGCTCCGCACGTCGAAGGTCATGTCCTTCAGGGCCCGCAGGGAGCCGTAGGACTTGTTCAGATGGTCGATCTCAAGCGTGGGCACGCCACACATCCCCCTGGTCGCCGATGGTGCCCCATGGACACTACCGCGACCGTTCGGTACCGGGCCAAGGAGCGGTCGGTGAGCCCGAGCGCTCGACGCGCTCGACGCGCTCACGCACGGCGGGGGGTGTCAGGCGGGGTCGCCGCTCAAGTCCCTTGAGGCCGTTCCAGGCGAGGTTCACCAGGGCCGCAGCCACCTCGGACTTCTCCGGGGAGCGGGCCTCGAGCCACCACTGACCGGTCAGGGCGATCATCCCGACGAGCATCTGCGCGTAGATGGGCGCCGTCTTCGGGTCCAGGCCCTGGCTCTGGAACTGTTCGGCGAGGATGTGCTCCACCTGGGTGGCGACGTCGCCGATCAGCGAGGAGAACGTCCCGGTGGCCTGTGCGACGGGGGAGTCGCGCACGAGGATCCGGAAGCCGTCCGTATTCGTCTCGATGTAGTCGAGCAGGGCGAGGGCCGTCGCCTCCACCGTGACCTTCGGGTGGCCGCCCCGGGTCAGCGGACCGGTCAGCGCCGTGAGCAGGGTCCCGACCTCCCGGTCGACGATGACAGCGTAGATGCCCTCCTTGCCGCCGAAGTGCTCGTAGACGACGGGCTTGGAGACCAGGGCGCGGGCCGCGATCTCCTCGACGCTCGTGCCCTCGAAGCCCTTCTCGGCGAACAGCGCCCGCGCGACGAGGAGGAGCTGCTCGCGCCGCTCCCGGCCCGTCATGCGCGGGCGGGGGGTGCGTTTCGTCTCATCGGCCACCGCTCCATCATGCCGGTACGCGGCCACCGGGGCCCCGGGGCGCACGGGTGGACCGTTGTTTGGCAGACTGTTCCCTGCTTCCCACCCCGGTGCACCCGTGCCCCGGTCCGGCGTGGGACGCGGTCCGCCCTGGTGTAATGGCAGCACGCCGGCCTTTGGAGCCGTGCAGTCCAGGTTCGAATCCTGGGGGCGGAGCCGCAGGTCGCTGCTCGGGGCCCGGTCGGCCCTCCGTCGGGCGACGCTAGACTGGTGGCCGTGAGCCCCTCGACTCCCGCAGCCGTCATCGTCCTCGCCGCTGGTCAGGGCACACGGATGAAGTCCACCAAGCCCAAGGTGCTGCACGCGATCGGCGGCCGCTCGCTCGTGGGTCACGCCGTCGCCGCGGGCCGGGGTCTCGATCCCGAGCACCTCGTGGTCGTGGTACGGCACGAGCGGGAGCAGGTCGCGGAGCACGTCAGTGCCCTGGACCCGGCCGCGCTCATCGCCGACCAGGACGAGATCCCCGGCACCGGCCGCGCCGTGCAGTGTGCGCTCGAGACGCTGGACGCCGCCGCGCAGGGCCGCGCGGCCGCGCGGCGGGACGAACGTGAGCCCCTGGAGGGTGCGGCGACCCACGCGCTGGCGGGCGCCGTCGTCGTCCTCGCCGGCGACGTACCGCTGCTGGACACCGAGACGCTGGCCGCACTGCTCGACGCGCACACCGCGGACGGCAACGCCGTGACCGTCCTGACCACGCTCGTCCAGGACCCGACCGGCTACGGGCGGATCGTCCGTGCCCCGGGCACGGGCGACGTCGTCGAGATCGTCGAGCAGAAGGACGCCGACGCCGAGCAGCTGGCCATCAACGAGATCAACTCCTCGGTGTACGTCTTCGACGCCGCGGTGCTGCGCTCCGGGCTGGCCCGCGTGGGCCGTGACAACGCGCAGGGCGAGGTCTACCTGACCGACGTGCTCGCGCTCGCCCGTGAGGCCGGCGGCTCGGTACGTGCCCTGATCGCCCAGGACTCCCTCCTCGTCGAGGGTGTCAACGACCGCTCCCAGCTGGCCACCCTCGGTGCCGAGCTCAACCGCCGGATCGTCACCGACTGGATGCTCGAGGGCGTGACGGTCCTCGACCCGGCGAGCACGTGGGTGGACGTCGACGTCGAGCTCGCGCCGGACGTGACGCTGCTGCCGGGCACCCAGCTGCTCGGGCACACGCACGTGGGAACGGGCGCCACGATCGGCCCGGACACCACCCTCAAGGACGTCCAGGTGGGAGAGCACGCCACCGTGGTGCGCACCCACGGCTCGGACTCCCAGATCGGCGACCACGCCACGGTGGGCCCCTTCGCCTACCTGCGCCCGGGCACGGTCCTCGGTGCCCGCGGCAAGATCGGCACGTTCGTGGAGACGAAGAACGCCGAGATCGG
>JAENWO010000403.1 GCA_016649925.1 Actinomycetales bacterium | reverse complement strand
CCCGCGCGCCGCCGACGCCGGCGTGGGCGGTCCTCTTGGCGTGGTTGGGCACGGACCGGGCCGACCAGCAGCGCTAACACGTCGAGGCGCGACTCAGGAAGCACCCTCCGGCGCGCTCGGCTCCACCCGCCGACCTGAATAGTTACGAAATCATGCAGAACACCGGACACCCGGAGCAACCGAGCCCGGCGAACCGAGGCCAGCGGCACGGTAACCCGGAGCGAAGACGAGATTCGACTGCGCCACACCCGAATCACGGCCGGGGTGGCGCCGTCGATCCCCGGACGACGACGCGTGGCGCGGGATCGACGACCGTCACCTGCCGGGCGGTACCGCCGTCGAGCAGCTCCAGCAGGAGCTCCACGGAACGTGCGCCGAGCTGCCCCAGGGGCATGGCCACGGCGGTGAGTCCCGGACTCAGATGAGCCGCGTACTCCACGTCGTGGAAGGCGATGATGGAGATGTCCACCGGGACCTCGAGCCCAGCGTCCCGCGCGGCGGTCATCGCCCCGATGCCCGAGAGCACGTTGGCGACGACGACGGCGCTCGGCCGGTCGGGGAGCGCGAGCAGCTCGCGCATCGCGGCGTACCCCCGCTCGATGGTGTGCGCCCCGTCCAGCACCCAGCGCTCGTCCAGCCCGAATCCCGCCCGGGCGAGTGCGGCGCGCTGACCGCGCAGCCGGGCGTCGGATCGCTGCGTGCCACTGCTGCGCAGATGGGCGATGCGGGAGTGCCCGAGGTCGATCAGGTGCTGGGTGGCGATCCGGGCCCCCTCGACGTCGTCCAGGGCCACGCTCGCCAGGGTCCGGGAGCGGTCGTTGATCAGGACGGTGGGGATGTGGGAGCTGGCGTCGCGGATGATCGTGCGGTCCGCGCCGGTACCCTCGCGCTGCAGGAGGAGCCCGTCGATCGCGCCACCGTGGAGGGACTTGCGCGCCGACTCGTCCCCGCGTGCGAGCCCGTCGACGTCGGCGAGCAGCAGCGCGTACCCGGCGGCCGCCACGGCCCGCTGCGCGCCCTGGATGATCTCGCCGTACAGCGGGTTGGACATGTCGTGCACCGCCAGCCCCAGGGCGTTCGAGCGGCTCCGTCGCAGGGACCGCGCGGCGCGGCTCGGGGTGTAGTCGAGCCGCCGGGCCACCTCGAGCACGCGCTCCCGCGTCTCGGCCCGTACGCGCAACGTGAGATCGGCGTTGAGCACCCGGGACACCACGGCGGGGGTGACGCCGGCCTCGCGCGCGACCTGCGTGATGCTCGCTCTCAACCGAGGGAACCCTCGATGAGGGTGACGTGCCACCGACCGAGGTTGCTCGTGAACAGCTCCGCACCCCTGAAGGCGAGGTTCGTCGGGTGGCACAGGAGGTGCGCCGTCGGATCGACCAGAACCGTCTCCACGGCCGAGGACACCACGTCCACGCGGAGCACCTGGCTCGGCTCGTAGCAGCCGATGTAGAGCAGACCGTCCGGGCCGAAGGCGATGCCGTCGGGGACGACGTCGGGCAGGTCGACCACGTTCTCGGCCCGCCCGGCCCGGCCGTCCGCGCCGATCGGGATTCGGGTGATGCCCGGCCGGAACGTCTCGACGACGTACAGCGCCGAGCCGTCCGGGCTCAGGGCGAGTCCGTTGGCGAAGTTCAGCGGCTCGGTGTACCAGAGCCCGCCAGCGCCGTCGGCGCCGAAGCGGTAGACCCCTCCACCCGGCTCGCCCTGCGCGTTGCTGTCCGAGACGTAGACGACGCCGTTGGGGCTCACGGCCGGGAAGTTCGGCGTCACGAACGGACGGTCCCCGCCGGTGCTGAACTCCGCGACGGCACCGGTGCCGGTGTCCACCCGGAACAGGGTCCGGTGCAAGAGGTCGCAGGCGAACAGTGCGCCGTCGGGCGCGAACGCGATGCCGAGGACGAAACCGCCGGTGTCGGCCACCTGCCGCATCCCCGACCCGTCGGCCTCGATCCGGTAGATCTGACCCCGTTCGCCACCGCACCAGATGCTGCCGTCCGCGTGCACCGCGACACCCTCGGGGTGGTCGAGCTGCGGGCGCGTCAGTGTGCCGTCGTAGAAGACTCGTCCTTCGACCATGGCGTTCATCCTCTCGTGAGGGCCTCCCTCGTGACCACCGCTCCAGCGGGTTCTTCCTCCGGCGGGGGTTCCTTGCGGAACCGGGTGTTGCGCCGCCGCTTGCGGAACTCGTCCAGTCCGACCGCCAGGATGATCACGGAGCCGCGTACGACCTCCTGCCAGAACGGGTTGACGTCGAGCAGCACCAGGCCGTTGCTCAGCACCCCGAGGATCAGCACGCCGAGCACCGTCCCCGAGACGGTTCCCTCGCCGCCGCTGAGCCTGGTGCCGCCGAGGATCACCGCCGCGATGACGTTCAGCTCGAAGCCGACACCGATCGTGGGCTGGAACGAGTTGAGTCGGCCGGCCGTGATCAGACCGCTGATGGCGGCGGTCAGGGCGACGATCACGAAGGCCCAGATATAGATGCTGCGGACCGGCAGCCCGGCCGAGCGTGCCGCCTCCGGATTACCGCCCGTGGCGTACAGGTACCGCCCGAACACGGTGCGGTTGAGCAGGAACGACACCGCGAGGAGCACGACCAGCGCGATCACCACGGGGATCGGCACCGGGCCGAGATAGCCGACCCCGAGGACCCGCAGCGTGTCGCCGTCGGTCTGCACGGCGCGCGCGTTCGTGGAGAGGTACCCGATTCCTCTCAGCACGGCCATCATGCCGAGGGTGGTGATCAGCGCGTTGATGCCCAACAGGGTCACCAGCAGGCCGTTGACGAGCCCCACGACGGCCCCGACGGCCATGCCGACGAGCACCGCCACGAGGAGGCTGTCGGTGGCGTTGTAGGAGACGACGGACGTGACGCCGACGACAGCGAGCAGGGACCCGACGGACAGATCCACCTGCCCGGAGACGAGCGCGACGGTCATCCCGAGGGCAACGATCAGCTCGATCGAGGACGCCCGCAGCACGTTGAGCACGTTGCCCGGGGTGAAGAACAGTCCCCCGGTGGCGATGGTGAGGTACAGGCAGATCACCACGAGCGCGATCAGCAGGGGGATCTGTTCGTACCGGGTCACCGCCGTGCCGAGGTTTCGGGTTCGTTCGTTCATCACGCT
>JAENWO010000170.1 GCA_016649925.1 Actinomycetales bacterium | reverse complement strand
GCCTGCGGCCCGGCCAGCCCGGCCAGCCCGGCCGGCCCGGCCCGGCCCGGCCAGCCCGGCCAGTGACTACCCGTGGCACTCGACGCCCGGCGAGCTGGCGGAGGCCGCCGATGCGGTGTTCGAGGGCACCGTCCTGTCCTCCCGGACCGAGGTCATCGACGTGTCGGCCGCCTCGGACTCCGACGACCCGGAGCTGAACCCGCAGGCCGGCACGGGCGAGGAGGCTCCGCCGGCGCTGATGGAGTTCACGGCGTATGAGGTGCGTGTCGAGCAGGTCTTCCGGGCGACCTCCGTCCTCGGCGACGTGGTCGAGGTCAAGGTCAACCATGCGGAGTACCGGCTTGCCACCGACCAGGTGTACCTGCTGTTCCTCCACCTGTACGACGGTGTCCCCGCCTCGCCGCTCAACCCCGAACAGGGGACGTACCTGGTGCCCGAACCCGGAAGGTATGAGTCGGTCAACGACGCCGACACCGTCGAGATCACCGCCGAGCTCCTTGCGGCTCTGGCCTGAGCCCACACCCGCGGTCGGGAGCGTCGGCGGGCGTCGTTAGGCTGACCGGCGTGAGCGGACTCTTCATCTCCTTCGAGGGCGGCGACGGCGCGGGCAAGTCGACGCAGCTGCGTCTGCTCGCCGACTGGGTCCGTACGGCGAGCGGCCGGGAGGTCGTCGTCACGCGCGAACCCGGGGGCACCGACGTCGGCCGCACCCTGCGCGAGGTGCTGCTCCACGGGGCCGACCTCGACCCGCGCACCGAGGCCCTGCTGTTCGCGGCGGACCGGGCCCACCACGTGGCCTCCCTCGTGCGGCCCGCGCTTGAGCGGGACGCCGTCGTGCTCACGGACCGCTACCTCGACTCCTCCGTGGCGTACCAGGCCGGGGGGAGGGAGCTCTCCGGCGAGGAGGTCGAGCAGCTCTCGCTGTGGGCGGTGCAGGACCTGCTGCCCCAGGTGAGTGTCCTGCTCGACCTGGACCCCGTGCATCTGCCGCAGCGGCTGACCGGGGCCCCGGACCGGCTCGAGCGAGCCGGTGACGGCTTCCACGTCCGCACCCGCGAAGCGTTCCTCGCGCGCGCGGCCCAGGATCCGGGCCGGTGGTTGGTCCTCGACGCCGCAGCCGGCATCGAGGACCTCGCCGCGGACATCCGCGCGCGCGTCGCGCCCCTACTGGGGGTCGCCCCGTGAGCCTGTGGGACGCCGTCGTCGGCCAGGAGGACGTCGTCGCCGTGCTCGCCGAGGCGGTGCGCAACCGCGGGGCGATGACGCACGCGTGGCTCATCACTGGGCCGCCGGGCTCCGGCCGGTCGGTCGCGGCGCGCGTCTTCGCGGCCGCTCTGCAGGCTCCCGACGACGTCGACGGCACCTCCCACGATGCGCAGACGGCGCTCGCGGGCACGCACGCGGACGTCACCGTGGTGCGGACCGAGAAGAGCATCATCAACATCGACGAGACCCGCTCTCTCGTCTCCCTCGCCCAGCGGGCGCCGTCCCAGGGTCGCTGGCGCGTGATCATCGTCGAGGATGCGGACCGGATGACCGAGCGCACCTCCAACGTGCTCCTCAAGGCGATCGAGGAGCCGCCGCCGCGCACGGTCTGGCTGCTGTGCGCCCCCAGCCCGTTGGACGTCGCGACGACGATCCGCTCCCGCTGCCGGTCCTTGAACCTCCAGGTGCCGCCCGCCCGGGCCGTCGCGGACCTCCTCGTCCGGCGGGACGGCGTCGACCCTGACCTGGCGCTGGAGTGCGCGCTCGCCGCCCAGAGCCACATCGGGATGGCGAAGCGGTTGGCCACCCACCCCGACGTGCGCGCCTACCGGGCGCGCGTGCTCGCCATCCCCGGCTCGATCCGGGGTGTCGGAGATGCGGTGCTCCTCGCCGGCGACCTGGTGGAGACGGCCACCGAGCAGAGCAAGGCGGCGACGACGGAGCGGGACGCCGAGGAGAAGGTGGCGCTCCTGCGCGGCATGGGCGCGGTGGAGGGAGCCGCGCTGCCGCCGACCCTGCGCGCCCAGCTGCGTCAGCTTGAGGACGACCAGAAGCGGCGTGCGCGGCGGGCGCTCATCGACGTCCTCGACCGCGCCATGATCGATCTGCTCTCGTTCTACCGGGACGTGCTCGTGGTGCAGCTGGGCAGCGACGTCGAGCTCGTCAACACCGCCGCGGCCGGGTCGATCCGGGCGATGGCGGCGAGCTCCACACCGGAGCAGTCGGTCCGGCGCATGCACGCGATCGGGGAGACGCGCACCCGGCTCGACGGGAACGTCGCCCCGCTGCTCGCCATGGAGGCGATGACGGTGGCCCTGCGCCCTCAGGGGTGAGGTCCGCCGTCGGGCGGCTGTGCCCGTGGGCGGTGCGCGGAAGGGGCGCCCAGGTTTTGTAGGCTGAGCCTCGTGGTCACTCCTCGCGTGAAGCGCGCCCGCGGCATCGCCGTCCTGATCGCCGTGGGCAGCCTGCTGCTCGCCGCGTGCACGCCTCCGGCGCCGATGCTGCAGCCGCCGGCGGGATCCACGATCGACGATTCCGTCCCGGAGGCGCTGCAGACGTTCTACGACCAGGACGTCACCTGGGAGGACTGCGGCGGCAGCTTCAGCTGCACCAGCATCGAGGTCCCCCTCGACTACGCGGACCCGACCGGTGACACGATCGAGCTCGCCGTGAAGAAGCACCGCGCCATCGAGCCGGACCAGCGGGTCTCCTCGCTCATCATCAACCCCGGTGGCCCCGGAGGCTCGGGCATCGAGATGGTCGAGAGCGTCTCCTCCTACTTCAGCGCGGACCTGCTCCGTCGATTCGACGTCGTCGGGTTCGACCCGCGGGGTGTGGGGGAGTCCACCGCCGTGCGGTGCGTGGACTCGGCCACCCTCGACGAGATGTACAGCACCGACTTCGACGTCGAGGAGGACGCCGGCTTCGACGCGTACGTGGAGTCCTCGCGCGAGTACGGTGACGCCTGCCTGGAGAAGACCGGGCCGCTACTCGAGCACCTCGACACGATCAGCGCGGCGCGGGACCTGGACGTGCTGCGCGCCGTCGTGGGTGACGAGACGCTGAACTACTTCGGCTTCTCCTACGGCACATTCCTCGGCGCTACCTACGCCGACCTCTTCCCGAGCCGGGTGGGCCGCCTCGTGCTCGACGGCGCGGTGGACCCGTCCCTGTCCTACCAGCAGGTGGTCGAGGGACAGACGACCGGGTTCGACCGCGCCTACCGCGCGTTCGTGCAGGACTGCCAGGCAGGAGCGGACTGCCCCCTCAGCGGGGACGTCGAGTCCGGCCTCGACCAGACGATCGCGCTGCTCGACCAGCTGGCCGACGAGCCGATGGACAGCGGTGACCCGGACCGGCCGGTCCGGGACACGGACCTGGTCAACGCCATCATCATCAGCCTCTACAACGCGGGCTCGTGGAGCACGCTGAAGAGCGCCCTCGCCGCGGCCATCAACTCCGACGACAGCGGCCAGCTCCGGTTCCTCTCCGACTACGCCATGGACCGCGACGAGGACGGCAACTACCCCGACGACGCGGGTGCGTTCCAGGCCATCGACTGCCTGGACTACCCGGTGGAGCTCGACCGGGACGCGATCCGGGCCGAGGCGGACCGGTTGGAGGGCGTCTCCGACCTCTTCGGCCCGTACCTGGGCTACGGCGAGATCGGGTGCGCGACGATGCCGTTCCAGTCCACGGCCGTGCGGCAGGAGATCCACGCCCCCACGGCAGCGCCGATCGTCGTGATCGGGACGACCCGCGACCCCGCCACCCCGTACGAGTGGGCGGAGTCGCTCGCGGCCCAGCTCGACAACGGCATCTTCATCGGCTTCGACGGCGACGGACACACCGCTTACGGTGGTGGCGACTGCGTGGGCGACGCCGTGGACGCCTTCCTCCTCGAGGGCACCCTCCCGCAGGACGGCCTGTCCTGCTGAGGCGTGCGACGCCAGGTTTTGGCCAGGTCCGACGGTGACCGGTACAGTAGGCGCCGCTGCGTGGCACCGCCCGCCGGCACCCGCCGCCTTAGCTCAGTCGGTAGAGCGTCTCACTCGTAATGAGAAGGTCAAGAGTTCGATTCTCTTAGGCGGCTCCGCACGGAAGTGCCCTTTCACCTGCGACAACGCGGGGGACGGGCCCTTCGAGTTGGGTGGCGTCAGAGGTCTGATGCCATATTGATGCCATCATCGCCACGCTCAAGGAGGACGTCGAGCGCCCGTATGGTCTCCCATGGCGCCTGCTCAACAACGTGCCCGTAGAGGTCCGCCGTCATTGTCCCTGACGCGTGACCGGCGATGTCCTGCACTGAAGCGCCCCAGGTTTGATGCCGCATCGTTCTGAGTCACGGAGGATGCTGTCATACCGAAGAAGGTTGATCCCCGGTCAAGGAGCGGGCGTTGAAGATGGTGGCCGAGCACCAGCAGGACTACTCGTCAGTCAGCGCGGTCTCGCGCGCGGTGGGGGACAAGCTCGGCCTGGGGAAAGAGACGGTGCGCCGCTGGGTGGTCCAGGCCCAGATCGACGGCGGTCACCGCGATGGGGTGACCTCCGAGGAGCATGCGGAGGTCAAACGGTTGAGGGCGGAGAACCGGCGCTTGCGCGAGGACGTGGAGATCCCGCAGGCGGCGACGACTTTCTTCGTGGGGAAACTCGACCCCCGCAACCGTTGATCATGGGCTTCATCGACACCATGAGAAGCCATGGCCACGCGGTCGAGTCGATCTGCCGGGTGCTGCGCGAGCAGGGCTGCCAGATCGCCGCGCGGACCTACCGGTCCTGGAAACGATCAGGGCGAGTCGTCGCCGTTCGGACCATCACCGACGCCCAGGTCGTCGACGCAGTGCGCGACATCGCCTGGACGACCAAGGTCGACAGCGATGGCGTCCTCGTGCGCAAGCTCAGCCCTGAGGGGCTCTACGGACGACGCAAGATGTCCGCCTACCTGCGTCGCACGGCCATCCCCGAGGCCTCGGCGGGGTCGGTGGACCGGGCCATGCGGACCCTGGGTTTGTCCGGGGTCAGGCGCGACAAGGGAGTCCGGACCACGATCCCGGCCAAGGACGGGATCCGGGCCGGGGACCTGCTCGACCGCGACTTCACCGCCGCCGCGCCGAACCGCACCTGGGTCACCGACTTCACCTACGTCAGGACGTGGTCGGGGTTCACCTACGTCGCGTTCATCGTTGACGTCTACGCCCAACGGATCGTGGCCTGGCACGCCGCGACGACCAAGCAGACCGACCTGGTGATGATCCCGCTGCGGATGGCGCTGTGGCAGCGCGGCCGCGAGGGACATCCCACCGAGCCGGGCACGCTGATCCATCACTCGGATGCCGGGTCTCAGTACACCTCTCTGCGGCTGACCGAGCACCTCGCGCTCGAGGAGATCCGGCCCTCGATCGGGACCGTTGGCGATGCGTATGACAACGCGCTGATGGAGTCCATCAATGGTCTCTACAAGGCCGAGTGCATCCGCACCACGGTCTTCCACGACGGGCCCTACAAGACCATCGCCGACGTCGAGTACGCCACCGCCGGCTGGGTCGACTGGTACAACAACAGAAGGCTCCACTCGACACTGGGAAACGTCCCGCCAGTCGAGTACGAGCAAGCCCACTACGCTGCCCTCAACCGAGAGCCGCACCCCGTATAGGAACGGCTGAGAACCTGGGGCGCTTCATGTCGACCACGTCGAGATCGGTACAGCCGAAGGGGTCGTCTGGTTCAACACCGAACGGCCCCACAACGAGCTCGATGACTTCACCCCCGAAGCCATCGAACAGCTCCACTACGATCACAAACGCGCGCTGCCAGAGGCAGGGTGATTCATGAAAACGAGTCTCCGGACTCGCCGGGACGGCTCACTGCGTGGTGACGGTGGCGGTACCAACCAAGCCACATCACCACGCAGGG
>JAENWO010000021.1 GCA_016649925.1 Actinomycetales bacterium | reverse complement strand
TCGGGTTCGCGCCGCAGTCCGTGATGGGCGGGAACTTCCTCGCCGCCGGGTGGGCGGACGTCTCGACGGCGGTAGAGATCTCCGCGTTCTCGCTCAAGTCCCTCGCGGTCGCCGCGCAGCCCCTGATGGGACGGGGCTCCGTCGTTGTCGGTCTGACGTTCGACGCGCGCTACGCCTGGCCCGTCTACGACTGGATGGGCGTGGCGAAGGCGGCGTTCGAGGCGACGGCGCGCTATCTGGCGCGCGACCTGGGGCCGGTCGGCATCCGGGTCAACCTCGTCTCGGCCGGACCGCTGCGCACGACGGCCGCGAAGTCGATCCCCGGATTCGTCACGTTGGAGGGCGGCTGGCCCGAACGGGCACCGCTGGGCTGGGACGTCTCCGATGCCGAGCCCACCGCGCGCGCCGTGGCCGCGCTGCTATCGGACTGGTTCCCGGCGACCACCGGCGAGATCGTGCACGTCGACGGCGGCGTTCACGCGATGGGAGTGTAGACATGGCTCCCGAGTCCACCCTCAGTCCGGCCGACGTGGCCACCCGGCAGCTCACGCTGCTGCGGCACGCGCAGGCCGAGTCCCACACCGGCCCGGGCGCCGACTTCGACCGCGCGTTGAGCCTCGTCGGGCGGCGCCAGTGCCACGTGGTCGCCAACCGGCTCCTCGAGCACGGCGTGCTGCCGCAGGTGGTGCTCTGCTCCGCCGCCACCAGGGCCCGGCAGACGTGGAAGCTCATCGCGTCGGCGCTCGGTGAGGCGGCTGACGACATCGACGTGCGCTACCTCGAGGACCTCTACGGGGCCGACGCCGGCGAGGTGATCGAGCTCGTCCGCGGGCTCGACGACGACGTCAGCTCGGTGCTGGTGGTCGGGCACGAACCCGTGATGTCCGCCGTCGCGCACAAGCTTGCCGGTCCGCACTCCCAGGAGTCCGCGGCCCTGCGCGTACGCACCGGGATCTCGACGGCGACGCTCGCGTTCCTCGAGGTCCACTCTCCGTGGACGGCGCTCAAGCCCCGCGCCGCACGGCTGACCGGCCTTGCCACCGCCCCCAAGGACTGACCCCCCGGCACGCGCGGTGCGACCCCCCGGCACGCGAGTGCTGGCAATTCGTTTCAGATGGCGAGATCTGCCAGGTATTGCAAGCACTCGATCCGCCGGTTCGAGTGCTCAGCTCGTCCGCTCGGCGAACAGGCTGCCCAGGTGCCTGGCGCTGGGACCGAGGCACGGTCCCCAGCTCTCGACGTCGCCGCGAGCTGAGCCGGGAGTGGCTTAGTCTCCCGATATGACCCACTACCACCTGGCGATCATCGGCAGCGGCTCGGGAAACTCGCTCGTGACCGAGGACTTCGAGGACAAGAACGTCGCGATCATCGAGCGGGGGACTTTCGGGGGCACCTGCCTGAACGTGGGGTGCATCCCGACCAAGATGTTCGTGTACGCCGCCGACGTCGCCACCACGATCCGCCATGCCGCCACCTACGGGGTGGACGCCACCCTCGACGGCGTGCGCTGGCGGGACATCCGCGAGCGCGTGTTCTCCCGGATCGACCCCATCTCGGACGCCGGCCGGGATCACCGCGTCAACGGCCCGAACACCACCGCCTACCTGGGCAGCGCCCGGTTCATCGGCCCGAAGACGCTCGAGGTCGACGTCGACGGGCGGACCAGCGAGGTCACCGCCGACCAGATCGTGATCGCCGCGGGCAGCCGCGCTATCGTCCCGGAACAGGTCGCCGCCTCCGGGGTGCCGTTCCACACGTCCGACACGATCATGCGTATCGACGAGCTCCCCCGACGGCTGGTGATCCTCGGCGGCGGCTACATCGCCGCAGAGTTCGCGCACGTCTTCTCCTCGCTCGGGGTGGAGGTGACGCTCGTAGTCCGCGGACCCAGGATCTTTCGTCACCTCGACGCCGAGGTCGGCGAACGGTTCACCGAGGTGGTCTCCTCGCAGTGGGACGTGCGGCTGTCCGCCAGCGTGACCGGTGCGCGCGAGACGCAGGACGGCGTCACTCTCGACCTCGGTGACGGCACCACCGCTGTGGGCGACCTGCTGCTGGTCGCGACCGGCCGGACGCCGAACTCCGACGGCCTGGGTCTGGCGGCTGCGGGGATCGCCACCCACCCGAACGGACGGATCGCCGTCGACAGCGCCGGCCGGACGAACGTCGCCGGGGTGTGGGCACTGGGGGACGTGTCCTCGCCCTACCAGCTCAAGCACGTCGCCAACCACGAGGCCCGGGTCGTGGCGCACAACCTCGTCCACCCCGAGGCACTCCAGGAGTTCGACCACCGGTACGTGCCCTACGCGGTGTTCACAAGTCCGCAGATCGCCTCCGTCGGACTCACCGAGGAACAAGCCAGCGACCGGGGGTACGACGTCACCACGAAGGTGCAGGCTTATGGCGACACGGCCTACGGGTGGGCCATGGAGGACACCACCGGCGTCTGCAAGCTCGTCGCCGATCGCACCACCGGTGAGCTGCTCGGAGCACACCTGATGGGCCACCAGGCCTCCAACCTGATCCAGCCCCTGATCCAGGGCATGAGCCTCGGGACCGGCGTCCGCGAGATGGCACGCGGGCAGTACTGGATCCACCCGGCGCTGATGGAGGTCGTGGAGAACGCCCTGCTCGGCCTCGGTGTCGTCCCAGCGGAGGACCTCAGCGAGCCGCTGCCCGTCTGAGGCTGTCGCGCAATCCGAACGGCCGGTAGGCGATCACGCGCCCGGGAGCGCCATGGTCCCCACGCCCTCGCCGCAAACCGAGGTCGACGGCGGTGCCTGGGCTGGGTGGTCGGCCCCACCGGGAGGCGTTGTTCCCGTCCCGGCCGAAAGCCTCAGGCATGCGGCTCATCCTGGACAGGCCAGGGCTCATCCTGGACATCCCAGGGCTCATCCGAGGCCGAGCAGCCCGAGCACGTCGTCGAGCCGGGCGTCGGTGAGCGCCACGTCCGCCTGGGCGGCCACCACCGGCTTGGCGTTGAAGGCGATCCCCAGGCCGGCGACGGCGATCATGTCCAGGTCGTTCGCGCCGTCGCCGATCGCGACGGTGTCGGCGAGGTCGATCCCGTCCGCTGCTGCGAACTCGCGCAAGAACGTCGCCTTGGCGGCACGGTCCACGATCGGGCCGTCGACCACGCCGGTGAGGACGCCGTCGGCCGTCTGGAGCCGGTTCGCCCGGACCCGGGTGATGCCCAGCGGGGCGGCGAGCGGGTCGACGATCTCGTGGAAGCCACCGGAGACGAGGGCCACGGGCCATCCGCGCTCGGCGAGGGCCTCGAGCAGTTCCCGCGCGCCCGGGGTCAGCGTGATCTCGGCACGCACCTCGTCCAGCACGCCCACGGGCAGCCCGGCGAGCGTGGCAACCCGCTCGGTGAGGGACGCGGCGAAGTCCAGCTCGCCGCGCATGGCGCGCTCGGTGATCTCCACGACGAGTGGTCCGGAGCCGGCGCGGGCCGCGAGCAGCTCGATCTGCTCGGTGGTGATGAACGTGGAGTCGACATCCATGACCACGAGCCGGCGGCGCTGGGGAGAGGGCATGGGGCGATTATCTCCGCACTGGGAGGGTCCGCCGTCGGGCAGGCCACCTGCCGAACGCGAACGAGTGCTGGCGTTTCATGTCATATCTCGAGATATGAGATGAAACGCCAGCACTCGCGTGCCGGGGTTCGTGTGCGGCCGGGCGGTCAGCCCTTCGTGATCCGGCTGCCCTTGGGCACGACCGTGACCCCGTTCTCCGTGACCGAGAAGCCGCGGGACTCGTCGAGCTCACGGTCGACACCCACGGTGGCGCCCTCCTCGACCACGACGAACTTGTCGAGGATCGCCTTGTGGATCTTCGCGTGCCGGTTGATGACCACATTGTCCATCAGCACCGAGCCGTCCACCTGGGACCAGGAGTTTACCCGGGTGCCGGGGGAGAGGATGGAGCCGCGCACCTCGCCACCGGAGACCACCACCCCGGGGGAGATGATCGAGTTGGTTGCGTGGCCGATGCGATCGCCCGTGGCGTGCACGAACTTCGCCGGCGGTAGGCCGACGTACCCCGTGTGCAGCGCCCAGTCGTAGTTGTAGAGGTTGAACACGGGCTCAACCGCGATGAGGTCCTGGTTCGCGTCGTAGTAGGCGTCCAGGGTCCCCACGTCGCGCCAGTAGTTGCGGTCCCGGTCCTTGGAACCGGCGACGTCGTTGTGGATGAAGTCGTACAGGCCGGCCTGCCCACGCTCGACGAAGTACGGCACGATGTCGCCGCCCATGTCGTGGCGCGACGAGGTCGAGTTCGCGTCCTTCGTGACGGCGTCGAGCATCGCGTCGGCGTTCATCACGTAGTTGCCCATCGAGGCGAGCACCTCGTGGGGGGAGTCCGCCAGGCCCACCGGGCCCTTCGGCTTCTCCAGGAACGCGGCGATCCGGGTGGGGTCGGAGCTGTCCGCGGAGACGACGCCGAACTGGTCGGCGAGGGCGATCGGCTGGCGGATGCCGGCCACCGTCAGCTCGGCCCCCGACGTGATGTGCGAGTCCACCATCTGGGAGAAGTCCATCCGGTACACGTGGTCCGCGCCGACCACGACGACGATGTCGGGCCGCTCGTCGTCGAGCAGGTTGAGCGACTGGAAGATCGCGTCCGCGCTGCCGAGGAACCAGTTCTTGCCCACGCGCTGCTGCGCCGGCACCGGGGCGACGTAGTTGCCGAGGAGTGCGGACATGCGCCACGTCTTGGCGATGTGACGGTCCAGCGAGTGGGACTTGTACTGCGTCAGCACGACGATCTTGAGGTACCTGGAGTTCACCAGGTTCGACAGGGCGAAGTCGATGAGCCGGTAGGTGCCGCCGAACGGAACCGCCGGTTTCGCGCGGTCCGCTGTCAGGGGCATCAGGCGCTTGCCCTCACCGCCGGCGAGAACGATTGCAAGAACTCGTGGTGCCGCCATGGTTCGAACCCTAGGCTGCTGGGAAGGTCGGCACCACCGGTACCACGATGGTTGTCTTGCCTTTTTCCCGGTGGTGCCTCAAACGGACGGGTTGGGCATGAGGGTCGATCTGCTGACGAGGGAGTACCCCCCGCACGTGTACGGCGGGGCCGGCGTCCACGTGAGTGAACTTGCTCGGGTGCTGCGTGAGCACATCGACGTCCACGTGCGTTGCTTCGACGGACCCCGCACCGGTGACGCGGACGTCACCGGCTACGACGTGCCGGCCGGCCTGGCGGGTGCCAACGCAGCGCTGCGGACCCTGGGTGTGGACCTCGAGATGGCCGCCGACGTCGCGGGCGCTGACCTGGTCCACTCCCACACCTGGTACGCGAACCTCGCCGGGCACCTCGGTGGGCTGCTCAACGGCATCCCGCACGTGCTCTCCGCACACAGCCTCGAACCCTTGCGCCCGTGGAAGGCCGAGCAGCTCGGAGGGGGGTACGCCGTCTCCAGCTGGGCCGAGCGCACCGCCTACGAGGGCGCCGCCCGGGTCATCGCCGTCAGCGCCGGGATGCGCGCGGACATCCTGCGCAGCTACCCCCAGCTCGACCCGGAGAAGGTCGTGGTGGTGCACAACGGCATCGACCTGGAGGGCTGGCGCCGCCCGGCCAAGGAGGACTCGGACGCCGTCGCCGCGAAGCACGGGGTGGACCCGGAGCGCCCCACGGTGATCTTCGTCGGCCGGATCACCCGCCAGAAGGGCCTGCCGTACCTGCTGCGCGCCGCCCGCGAGCTGCCGGCGGACGTCCAGCTCGTCATCTGCGCCGGTGCGCCGGACACCCCCGAGATCCTCGAGGAGGTCAGCTCGGCGGTCAAGGGGCTGCAGACCACCCGCGCCGGGGTGGTGTGGATCGATGAGATGCTCCCGCGCGAGGAGGTCGTCGCGCTGCTCGCCAGCTCCACCGTGTTCGTCTGCCCCTCGGTGTACGAGCCCCTGGGCATCGTCAACCTCGAGGCGATGGCCGTGGGCCTGCCCGTGGTCGCCTCCGCCACCGGCGGCCTACCCGAGGTGGTGGACGACGGCGTCACGGGCCTCCTCGTGCCGATCGAGCAGGTGACGGACGGCACGGGCGCCCCCGTGGACCCGGACCGCTTCGTCGCAGACCTCACCGCGGCGCTCGTCGAGCTCACCGGTAACCGGGAGCGCGCCGCCGCGATGGGCGAAGCCAGCCGCACCCGGGTCGAGGAGCACTTCTCCTGGGACTCGATCGCCGAGCGCACCCTGGCGGTCTACCGCAGTGTGCTGGACTGACCGTCAGCTCGAGGCGCACGGGCGGGCAGCTACCGCCGGGGCGGCCCGCTCGCGCTAGCGGCGGACATGGCCCGGCGTGCGGCCGAGGCCACGTGCCGCAGCGCCGCCGCCCGCTGGTCGACCTGCCAGGTGTTCACGGCCGCGCCGTCGTCGGCCACGGCCAGCTCGACGATCGCCTCGAGCCGGGCGGCGCGCACCAGCAGCTCGGCGCGGCGGGGGTCGAGCTCCGGCGGGAGGAGCACCTCGAGCGAGGACGGCACGCTCTGGGACGCCAGCAGGGCGATCTCCTCGGCCGCAACCTCGCGCCAGCGGGCCACGTCCATCCGGGTGAGCGCGTCGACGGCGATGCCCAGAGCCTCCGCGAGCAGGCGGCGGGCGTCGCCGGGGGAGTCCACCGCGACGACGGCAGCCGGACCGTCGAAGACGTGCCAGGTGACCAGCGCGCCGGGTTCGAGGTGCGAGCCGAACACCGTCACGTCCGGGACCGCCACCCGGCCGCTGGAACCGCCGGGCGGGGCGCCGATCACGAGGCATTCACCGGCCTCCATCGCCGCCGCGCCCGCTCGTCCGCCGAGGGCGACCGGCTCGCCGGGGGCAGGCAGGACGGCGACCACCTCGGCGCCCAGAGCGTCCCCGATCAGCACGGCGAGCGGTTCGCCGACATCGGTGCGGTGGGGCTCGTCGTCCCCCTGGACCGAGGCGACGGCGCGAGCCAAGGAACCCGCGCCGTCGGGCCGGTTCAGTGATCCGATCCACAGCGCGGCCAGGACGCTGCGCGGCAGGTCGATGGTCACACAGGCAACCTAGGTGAAATAGGGTCAGGAGTCATGGGCGACGTGCTGCAGCTGGACGACGTGGGTGTGCGCCGCGGGTCGAAGGCGATCCTCGACGGCGTCACCTGGTCCGTGGACGAGGGCGAACGTTGGGTGGTGCTCGGTCCCAACGGTGCCGGGAAGACCACGATCGTGCAGCTCGCCTCCGCCCGGATGCATCCCACGTCCGGCGCCGTCGAGATCCTCGGGGAGCGGCTCGGCGCCGTGGACGTGTTCGAGCTGCGGCCTCGCGTCGGGTTGGCCAGCGCGGCGCTCGCGGACCGGATCCCCGGCGGGGAGAGGGTGCTCGACGTCGTCCTGACCGCCTCCTACGGTGTCACCGGCCGGTGGCGCGAGAGCTACGAGTCCCTCGACGAGGGCCGGGCGCGGGACCTGCTGGCCGCGTTCGACGTGGACCACCTGCGCGATCGAACATTCGGCACCTTGTCCGAGGGCGAGCGCAAGCGGGTGCAGATCGCCCGTTCGCTGATGACGGACCCGGAGCTCCTCATCCTCGACGAGCCCGGTGCCGGGCTGGACCTCGGTGGCCGCGAGGAGCTGGTCGGGGCGCTCGGCGAGCTCGCCGCCGACGTGTCCTCACCGGTCCTCGTCCTCATCACCCACCATGTGGAGGAGATCCCGCCCGGCTTCACCGATGCCCTGCTGCTGCGCGAGGGCAGGGTGGAGGCGGCCGGCCCGCTGGCGGAGGTGATGACTCCGCAGCACCTGTCCCGCACGTTCGGCCTGGACCTCGTGGTGGAGCAGCACGGTGACAGGTGGGCAGCACGCGCGCTCGTCGGCGAACATCGAGGCGGTCCCCACGCCCTTTAAGTTTCCTTTACACTGGGTCGAACGGAGACCGGGGAGGTCGTCATGGGCTGGCTGTGGTGGTTCGGTCTGGCGCTGATCCTCGGCGTCATCGAGATGCTCACGTTGGACCTGATGTTCCTCATGTTCGCCGGGGGTGCGGCGGCAGCTGCCGTCGCCGGCGCGCTCGGGGCGGACCTCTGGGTCCAGGTCGTGGTCTTCGCCGTCGTCTCGGTGCTGCTGCTCGTCGGCGTGCGCCCCTGGGCGGTCCGCCGGCTCAAGGCGAGCACCCCCGAGGCCTACACGAACATCGCCGCACACATCGGGCGCACCGCGACGGTGCTCGCCGACGTCTCCGACCGCGCCGGGCGGGTGAAGCTCGCCGGCGAGGTGTGGACCGCACGGGTGGAGCACCAGGGGGTGGTCCTGCCCGTCGGGTCCGTGGTCCAGGTGGTCCGGATCGAGGGAGCGACCGCCGTCGTCGAGCCTGAGCAGGTGCCGAACTCCCCGAGCCAGCCGTACGGCACACCCGGTCCCGGGTACTGACGAACTTCCGACAAGCAAGACAACGAGAACAGGGGTAAGCACGTGGACGCTGGACAATCGGTAGGCCTGGTCATCCTGGCCCTCATCGCGATCTTCGTGATCGTCGCGATCAAGCGCGCGATCAGGATCGTCCCTCAGGCGGTGGCGCTCATCGTCGAACGGCTGGGCCGCTACCAGATCACCATGTACGCCGGTCTGCACTTCCTCATCCCGTTCGTGGACCGGGTCCGCGCCGGGGTCGACCTTCGTGAGCAGGTGGTGTCCTTCGCCCCCCAGCCGGTGATCACCTCCGACAACCTCGTCGTCAGCATCGACACCGTCCTGTACTTCCAGGTCACCGACCCCAAGTCGGCCACCTACGAGATCGCGAACTACATCACCGGTATCGAACAGCTGACCGTGACGACGCTGCGTAACGTCATCGGCTCGATGGACCTCGAGCAGACCCTGACCAGCCGGGACCAGATCAACGGTCAGCTGCGCGGGGTGCTGGACGAGGCTACGGGTCGCTGGGGCATCCGCGTGAACCGGGTCGAGCTCAAGTCGATCGACCCGCCGCAGAGCATCCAGGGCGCGATGGAGCAGCAGATGCGCGCCGAGCGTGACCGCCGTGCGGCGATCCTCACGGCCGAGGGCGTCAAGCAGTCCCAGATCCTCACGGCCGAGGGTGAGAAGCAGTCCTCCATCCTTCGGGCCGAGGGTCAGGCACAGTCCGCGATCCTGCGGGCGCAGGGCGAGTCCCGCGCCATCCTCCAGGTCTTCGACGCCATCCACCGCGGCGACGCCGACCCCAAGCTGCTCGCCTACCAGTACCTCCAGATGCTGCCGCAGATCGCGAACGGCTCCGCCTCCAAGCTCTGGGTCATCCCGACCGAGTTCACGGCGGCCCTGGGATCCATCGCCTCCGGCCTCGGCGGTGGCCCGACCCCTCCCGGGTTCGGCGCCGCACCGCGTGGCGACGGTGACACCGGCGGTGACGGCTCCGACGCGAAGGACCGGTTCCGCCCCGCCGAGCAGATCGCGGGCCTGGACGTGGAACTGCCCGAGACGGCGCTCCAGGACCCGGCCGAGGCGCTGCGCGAGGCGCGGAGCCAGGTCGACGAGGCGACGGCGGAGGCCGGGGTCGCCGGGGAGCGCTCCGGTGTGCCGTTCAGCGGCTCGGCAGAGGCCGGTCAGCGTCCCCCGAACGAGCAGGATCCGCCCTCGGCGAAGCCCTGGACCCCGCACGGGGACTAAGTTGCTGACGCGGTGTAACGTCACCGTGTGCTTCGACTGGTCAAGAGATATCTCAACCCGTACACCGCTGCGATCGTCATCGTCTGCGTGCTGCAGCTCGTGCAGACGCTGGCTGCGCTCTACCTGCCCAGCCTGAACGCTCGCATCATCGACCAGGGTGTGGTCAGGGGCGACAACGACTTCATCATGCGGACCGGCGCCATCATGCTCGGCGTCAGCCTGGTCCAGGTGATCGCGAACGTCATCGCGATCTACTTCGGTGCGCGGACGGCGATGGCCTTCGGGCGGGACCTGCGCGAGGCGCTGTTCAGCCGGATCCAGCGGTTCTCCTCGCAGGAGGTGTCGCGGTTCGGGGCGCCGTCCCTGATCACGCGCTCGACGAACGACGTGCAGCAGGTGCAGATGCTCGTGCTGTTCTCGCTGACGATGATCATCATGGCGCCGATCATGCTGATCGGCGGGATCATCATGGCGCTGCAGGAGGACGTCGGTCTGTCCGTGCTGCTCGTCGTGGTGGTGCCGGTGCTGGCGGTGACGATGGGTCTGGTCATCTGGCGGATGGTCCCGTACTTCCGCAGCATGCAGAAGCGCATCGACACGATCAACGCCGTGATGCGTGAGCAGATCACCGGCATCCGCGTCATCCGGGCCTTCGTCAAGGAGCAGGACGAGGCGGCGCGCTTCGCGGGTGCGAACTCCGACCTGCGTGAGGTGTCGGTCAAGGTCGGCAAGGTGATGGCGTTCGCCTTCCCGGTGGTCATGCTGATCATCAACGCGTCGTCGGTGGCGGTCATGTGGTTCGGCGGCCGCCGGATCGACGCCGGGCAGATGGAGGTGGGCTCGCTCGTCGCCTTCCTCAGCTACCTCATGTTCATCCTGTTCGCGGTGATGATGGCGACGATGATGTTCATGTTCGCCCCGCGCGCCCTCGTCTCCGCCGAGCGGATCGGCGAGGTGCTCGATTCCGAGCCCACGGTCCTGCCGCCGCTGGAGCCGAAGCGTCCGGACCAGGTGCGCGGGCAGGTCACGTTCGACGACGTCGAGTTCCGCTACCCGGGCGCGGAGGCGTCCGTGCTGCACGGACTGTCCTTCACGGCGGAGCCGGGGAGGACGACGGCGATCATCGGCTCGACGGGCTCGGGCAAGTCCACGCTGCTCAACCTCATCCCGCGGCTCTTCGACGTCACCTCCGGGGCGGTCCGGATCGACGGGATCGACGTCCGGGACATCGACCCGGCGATCATCACCTCCGAGATCGGTCTGATCCCGCAGCAGCCCTACCTCTTCACCGGCACGGTGGCCTCCAACCTGCGGTACGGGCGCGACGACGCGACCGAGGAGGAGATGTGGGACGCCCTACGGGTGGCCCAGGCGGAGAACTTCGTGCGCTCGATGGACGGAGGGCTCGACGCCGCGATCGCCCAGGGCGGCACGAACGTCTCCGGCGGTCAGCGGCAGCGTCTGGCGATCGCCCGCGCGCTGATCCGCGGGCCCTCGATCTACCTCTTCGACGACTCGTTCTCGGCCCTGGACTACGCCACCGATGCCGCGCTGCGGCTGGCACTGAAACCGCGCACGCGGGACGCGAGCGTGATCGTGGTCGCCCAGCGGGTCTCCACGATCCGTGACGCGGACCAGATCCTCGTGATCGAGCACGGCCTGGTCGTCGGCCGCGGCACACACTCCGAGCTGCTGGAGACGAACGAGACCTACCAGGAGATCGTCTCCTCCCAGCTGACGGCGCAGGAGGCGGCATGAACGGCGACGAGCAGATGAGCGAGCAGGACCGCCCGAACCAGCCGGCGCCGTCGGACGCCGTGCCGGACGCGCTCCCCGAAGCGCTCGGCACGGCGACCGAGGGCGAGAAGGCGGACGACTCCGAGCTCAAGGCGGAGGTCAAGGTCGCCGTACAGCGACCCCAGGGCCATGGCCCGGGCGGGGGCATCGGCATGCCGGTGGAGAAGGCGACGGACTTCACCGGGTCGCTGCGCCGGGTGCTCCGCGAGCTCCGGCCGCAGCAGATGCGGGTGGGGATCGGCATCGCGTTCGGGGTCATCTCCACGGCGCTGGCGGTCCTCGGCCCCAAGCTCCTCGGCAACGCCACGAACGTCATCTTCGAGGGCATGATCGGGCGGGACCTGCCCCCGGGCACCACGCAGGCAGAAGCGATCGAGATGCTGCGCGGCGCCGGCCAGAACGACCTCGCCGACCTGATCAGCGGGATGGGGAACCTCATTCCCGGTGAGGGCGTCAACTTTACCCGGCTGGCCCAGCTGCTCGGTATCGTGCTGGCGGTGTACGCGGGTTCGTTCCTGTTCAGCTGGTTGCAGGGCCGCATCACCACGGTCGCGGTGCAGGAGACCGTCTACGACATGCGCGGCCGGGTGGAGACGAAGCTGTCCCGGCTGCCGCTGAACTACTTCGACAAGCAGGCCCGCGGCGAGGTCCTCTCCCGGGTCACGAACGACATCGACAACATCGCGCAGACGCTGCAGCAGACGCTGTCCCAGCTCATCACGTCGGTGCTCACCGTTGTCGGCGTGCTCGTCATGATGTTCTGGATCTCCCCGCTGCTGGCGCTGGTGGCACTCATCACCGTGCCGCTCTCCGCCGTCATCGTGGCGCAGATCGCGAAGCGGTCCCAGCCGCAGTTCGTGGAGCAGTGGAAGCGCACCGGCACGGTCAACGCCCACGTCGAGGAGATGTACACCGGGCACGCCCTGGTGAAGGTCTTCGGCCACGAGGAGAGCGCGGTCCGGACCTTCTGCGAGGAGAACGGCAAGCTCTACGACTCCAGCTTCAAGGCGCAGTTCATCACCGGGACGATCCAGCCGGTGATGGGCTTCATCGCCAACCTCAACTACGTGATCGTCGCGGTGGTCGGCGGACTGCGGGTGGCGTCGGGCCAGCTGACCCTCGGCGACGTGCAGGCCTTCATCCAGTACTCGCGCCAGTTCTCCCAGCCGATCACCCAGATCGCGGCGATGATGAACCTGCTGCAGTCCGGGGTGGCCTCCGCGGAGCGCGTGTTCGAGCTGCTCGACGCGCCGGAGCAGAGTCCGGACCCGGCCGGCCCCGCCCGGGTGGGTGAGGTGCGGGGTCGCGTGGCGTTCGAGCACGTGTCGTTCAGCTACTCACCGGACCGCCCGATCATCGAGGACCTCTCGCTCGTGGCCGAGCCCGGGCAGACGATCGCGATCGTCGGGCCCACCGGTGCCGGCAAGACCACGCTCGTGAACCTCATCATGCGGTTCTACGAGGTGGGGTCCGGACGGATCACCCTCGACGGCGTCGACATCGCCGAGATGAAGCGCGCGGACCTGCGCTCCAACATCGGCATGGTCCTCCAGGAGACGTGGCTGTTCGGCGGCTCGATCGCCGAGAACATCGGCTACGGCGCCCACGGCGAGGTGACCGAGGCGATGATGATCGAGGCCGCGGAGGCCACGCACGTCGACCCGTTCGTGCGGACCCTGCCCGAGGGCTACGAGACGAAGCTCGACGATGAGGGCACGAAGGGCACCGCGGTCAGCGCCGGCGAGAAGCAACTGCTGACCATCGCGCGGGCGTTCCTCGCCGACCCGGCGATCCTCATCCTCGACGAGGCCACGTCGTCGGTGGACACCCGCACCGAGGTGCTCGTGCAGAAGGCCATGAACGCGCTGCGCCACGGCCGCACCAGCTTCGTCATCGCGCACCGCCTGTCCACGATCCGCGACGCCGACATCATCCTCGTGATGGAGCACGGCTCGATCGTGGAGCAGGGCTCCCACGACCAGCTGCTCGCGTCCGGCGGGGCCTACGCCCGGCTGTACCGGTCGCAGTTCGCGGCGGCCGCCTCCGAGGTGGAGTAGCGCCTCACGGCGGAGATTCACCCGCCACCCGGCTCGGATCTCACCCGTCCTGCCCCTGCCCACCCGGCTCGCGCCCGGTGCGCCGGCGAAGCTCCAGCGCGTGCGGGACAAGCTCGCGCCGGACGCGATGACCGCCCTGGCCTCGACGACAGGTGACCGGTTCGCGGTCCCGACCACGGGCTCGGGGCGGTCGCTCGCGCTCGAGGCGACCGGCGTCGTCGTCGATGATGCCTGGGCGATGAGCGGCGGGACGCACCTGTGGCGTCGGGGCATGACGTTCGACGGATCCCTCGCCGTGTCGGTGTTCGACGAGCGGCTCACCGACGGCCGGCCCGCGGAGGTCGCGGCGTTCCGGCGAGCCCTGGTGTCCGGGCTGTCGGGCGCCGTACCGGCGGAGATCGTTACCGAGGTCCCGAGCTGGTCACGACTCGGTGACGTGAGTCCCACAGACCCGCCCCGCCCCGTGACACCATGGAACCCGTGCGCATAGCGGTAGTGGCGGAGTCCTTCCTCCCCCAGGCGAACGGCGTCACCGTCACCCTGCTGCGGCTGCTGGAGTTCCTCGCCGAGCAGGGCGACGACGTCCTCGTGCTCGCCCCGGCCGCGAGCCGCGGTGCGGAAGCGCCCACCTCCTACGCCGGTGCGTCGGTACGCCGGTTCCGAGCGCTGCCGCTGCCCGGGTACAGCGGGATGCGGCTCTCCACGCCGCGGGTGCGCACCCTGGAGGAACACCTGCGGTACTTCGCGCCCGACGTCGTCCATCTCGCCGCGCCGTTCATGCTCGGTTGGCAGGCGATCGGTGCGGCCCAGGGACTCGGTCTGCCCACCGTGGCGGTCTACCAGACCGAGGTGCCTTCATATGCGAAGCGGTACAAGGTCGGCAAGATGGAGGCGCTGCTGTGGCGCCGCGTCGAGGACATCCACAAGCGGGCCACCCTCTCGTTGGCGCCGTCGTCGTACGCCTGTCAGCAGCTCATCGACCGTGGGGTGCACCGGGTGGCCGTGTGGCCCCACGGCGTGGACCGGGACCACTTCTCCCCGCAGCACCGCGACGAGGCTCTGCGCATCTCGGTGGCGCAGCCGGACGAGGTGATCGTCGGCTACGTCGGCCGCCTTGCCCGGGAGAAGCAGGTCGAGGACCTCGCCGGGCTCCAGTCGCTCCCCGGCGTCCGGCTCGTCGTGGTCGGTGACGGCCCACGGCGGAAGAAGATCGCGAAGGCTCTTCCGCTGGCCACGTTCACCGGGCACCTGAGCGGCACCGATCTCTCGCGGTTGATGGCCAGTTTCGACGTGTTCGTCCACACCGGGGAGATGGACACGTTCGCGCAGACGATCCAGGAGGCCCAGTCCAGCGGGGTGCCGGCGGTCGCGCCGGCCCGAGGTGGTCCCATCGACCTCATCCGCCACGGCCACAACGGCTTCCTGTTCGCGCCCGGGGACCTCGCGGCCCTGCGGCACCACGTGGCCCTGCTCGCCTCGAGTCCCGGGCTGCGCGCGGAGCTCGGCGCCAACGCGCGGGAGTCCACGGCTGGGCGCACGTGGCATGCCGTCCACGCCGAGATCACGCAGCACTACGCGAACGCCATCGAGTTCGCC
>JAENWO010000571.1 GCA_016649925.1 Actinomycetales bacterium | reverse complement strand
GGAGGTGGGACGCGCACGTCGAAGCGGCCCCCCGCGACGCGGCGGGCGGCCGAGGTGAGGGCCGACAACGACGCACCGATCCGCCTGGTCAGAAACAGGCTGACCACCAGGGACGCCAGGGTCGCCGCACCCAGGGCGATCGTCAGCGCCAGGCCGCTGGCGGTGCGGAACGCCACCTCCGCATGGGAGATGACCTGGGCGTCGGCGTCGACGCCGCTGCGGAGCATGTGCTCGTGGAAGACGGCCGGCCCGACGGCGCCCGCGACGAACCACGCGGTCAGCCCAGCTGTGACGAGCACGAGGGCGAGGGCGGCCAGGAGGCGCGTGCCCAAGCCGCCTCGCCGCGGCGTCGGCGGCGTGGTCATTCGCCCGTGCCGATCCGGTACCCGACGCCGCGGACAGTCCGTACGTAGCGCTGCCGCTCGGCGCTGTCTCCGAGCTTCTGCCGGACGTGCAGGATGTGCACGTCCACGAGGTGCTCGTCGCCCACCCAGTTGCCCCCCCAGACCGCCTCGATCAGGGCCGTGCGGCTGAAGACCTGGCTCGGCCGGGCGGCAAGGGTGGTGAGCACGTCGAACTCCGTCCTGGTCAGCGGAACCAGCTCGCCGTCGAGGCGGACCTCGCGCGCGGCGCCGTCGATCCGGAGCCCACCGATCGTGACCGGTGGATCTGGTTGCTGCTGACGGCTTGGGGTTGCTCGTGGCCGCCGCAGCATCGCGCGGATTCGTGCCACCAGCTCGCGAGGGCTGAACGGCTTGGTCATGTAGTCGTCCGCTCCCACGGACAGGCCGACCACGGTGTCCAGCTCCTCCGCCCGGGCGGTGAGCATGATCACGTAGCAGTCGGAGAAGGTGCGCAGGGTCCGGCACACTTCCAGGCCGTCGATCCCCGGCAGGCCTACATCCAGCACCACGACATCCGGGTCGACCGTCCGGGCAAGGGCGAGCGCCGACTCGCCGTCGACGGCGATCTCAACGTCGAACCCGTCGCGCTTCAGATAGCTCGCGACGACGTTGGCCAGGTCGCGTTCGTCGTCGACGACAAGGGCACGCAGGGACGGGGCATTCGTGGGAGCGGTCACGCGGCCATTGTGATCGGCCGCCTGCTCGCTCGGGACCCGTGGCGGTCCCTCGGCGGATCTCTTCACCGAACCTCAATGGAAACGCGAGATTCCCGTCGGGGCAGCGCCCCGACAGTTCTAGTGACATCCCGATGCAGGCAAGGAGCCACTGTGACCGTCGAGACACGTCCGGACGCTGCGAAGGTGACGCTGGTGCACAGTCCGGCGTGTCACTTCTGCGACGACGCGGAGGAGGCGTTGTACGAGCTGAGCAGGGACTACCCGATCGACCTGTCGGTCGTGTCCATCGACTCCGCCCTCGGGGCAACGCTCGTCGCCGTGCACCGGCCGGCGATGAACCCGCTGGTTCTGGTGGACGGGCAGTTCTTCAGCTCCGGTCGCCTGCCTCGCAAGAAGCTCGTCAAGCTGCTCGAGCGTCGTGGTGACAGGACTGCGGCCGTCCTCGGGGCGGGGCGCTGACCGTGGGCACCGAGCTCCTGACCACCCGTAGCATCCTTGCCGCGTTCTTCGCCGGCGCGGTTGCGCTGTTCGCGCCGTGC
>JAENWO010000416.1 GCA_016649925.1 Actinomycetales bacterium | reverse complement strand
TCGCACTGGCACGAGGCGCTGCTCCTGATCATCGCAGCAGTCACGTTGGCCGGCGACACCTGGGGCCTGGGCAAGTGGTGGGCGGACAAGAGCTTCGTTCGCAAGAACCCCTGGCTGCGCTGACCACCACCGGACGGGCCCGGCCGTCACGACCGGGCCCGCACCATGAGGGGAACAACTTCACCACACCGGAGCGGAGCGGGTGTGAATCACCTCGCTCCTTCTGATCCGCAGGTCTGCGCCTATCCCCTCGGGCGCGGACCTGCGCCATGTCCGACGGCGGTGGCCGGCCAGGTCCTGGCCGCTCACGCCCGTCGGACACTGAGGGTCCTGGGCCGCTCGGGTGGCGTCGCGCCGACGCGGTGAGCCGCGTCCGTGGCTCAGCTCGCCCGGGACTCGTCGTACCGCCGCCGCGCCAGGCGCAGCTGCTCGTCGGAGAGGCCTCCCCAGGCGCGCAGCCTGCTCAGGCCGCCGTCGGGGTAGACGTCCAGGCGCAGGTGCGTGGCCTCGACCTCGGCATCGGAGAGGAAGCGGTGGCGGGTGTCCGGCTGCACGGCGACCTTGGCGAGGACGTCGGTCCAGGTCGCCGTCTCGAGCGCGCCCTCGGCTGTCCCGTCCTCGAGGTCCGCCACGCTGACCCGCACCCAGCCGGGGGCGTTGCCCACGTAGTAACCCGTGTCGACCTCGAGGTGCCGGATCGTGCCCCCGCTCGGCGAGGGCGAAGATGGCGTAGTCGTTGCCGTCCCAACGGCGGCGGGCGTTCTCCCAGCACTCCCCCATGTTGCGGGCCCGCCCGGGACTGATGATCGCGGCCGGCGAGGAGTAGAACGCATCCGAGGTGAGGGCGAGCCGGCCCCGTTCTCCGCAGCGAGCAGGTCGATAGTTCCCGTCAGGAAGCGTGGGTCAGGGACGGCCTCGCCGTGGACCCGGAACCGGGCCACTCCGCCGTCGGGGTAGATCGAGAGCCGCACGTGGGTCCACCGCCGGTCGCTGTCGACCGCGTAGTAGTTCGGGGAGTCTCCCAGCGAGTCGGACTTCGCCACGATCATCTGCCAGTCGGCCTCGACGAGCTCGGCCACCGAGGGGTAGCCGTCGACGACGACCGCCTCCACCGAAACGAACGGCGGGTAGTTGCCCCTGAACCACGCCGTGTCGACGACGACGCCGTGGATGATGCCGGCGGCCCCGAGGCGCACGATCGCCCAGTCGTTGCCCTGGTCACGACGACGCCGTGTCTCCCACCCGTCGTAGACCTTGCCCTTGTGACCGAAGTCGCCGGGGTCGAACGCGGGCGCGCGGGCCGTGATGAGGTTCTCCCACTGGGCGAACAGCTCGTCGTCGGCTGCGACGACGCTGGAACCCAGCGCCCGCGAGGCCAGATCCGGGTAGCTGACGAACTCCGGTGCGTCTGCGGCGTGAGCGTTGCTCATGCTTGTCCTCTCCTGAGTAGACGGCCGCGCGGGTTCTCGGGGTCGACGTCCGCACCGCGCAGCATCGCGGCGAACGACGCCCGAGAGCGTGCGGTCGGCGTAGGGCCAGCGCCGCCGGTGCGGACGACATCCAGTTCACGACCCGGGCGAGGTCGATACCGCGCGTGCGGGCCACCGTCCAGATGATCGAGAGACCGAGCTGGAGCGAGGACACCCCACCCCAGGCGGTCCCGAAGTCGCCCGTGTCGAGCGACTTCAGATCGAGGGTGGATGGCGAGTGGTCGGACCCGATGCACGTGATCGTGCCGTCGAGCAGACCCTGCCTGAGCTTCTCCCGGTTCCCGGCCTCCCGGATCGGCGGGCAGCTCTTGAACGCGGTCGCACCTGCGGGGACGTCCTCGGCGGACAGGGCCAGGTAGTGCGGACACGTCTCCGCCGTGATGCGCACGCCGTCACGCTGGGCGCTGGCGATCATCGGCAGCGCGTCCGAGCTGGACAGGTGCAGGATGTGGACGCGGGCTCCGGTCCACCGGGCCCGCTCGATCACCTCCGCGATCGCCAGGTTCTCAGCGCCACGCGGCCGGGAGACGAGGAAGGTGGCGTACTGGTCGCCCTCCGGGCTGGGCGCACGCTCGATCGACCGGGAGTCCTCGGCGTGGACGACCATCAGGGCGTCGTAGGTGCGCAGCTCCCGCAGGTCGACCTCGAGCTCCTCGGCGTCGAGGTGAGGGAACTCGTCCACGCCCGAGTGCACCAGGAAGCACGTGAACCCGAAGACGCCCGCGTCGTGCAGGGGGCGCAGGTCTGCGGTGTTGCCGGGGATCGCCCCGCCCCAGAACCCGACGTCGATGTGGCGCTTGCCCTGCGTCGCCTCGATCTTCGCCTCCAGGGCCGCCGTGTTCACGGTCGGCGGGATCGAGTTCAGCGGCATGTCGATGATCGTCGTCACACCGCCGGCAGCGGCCGCACGCGTCGAGCTGGCGAACCCCTCCCAGTCGGTCCGACCGGGTTCGTTCACGTGCACGTGGGTGTCCACGAGGCCGGGCAGCAACACCTCGTCCTCGCCCAGCTGGATCACCTGTGCACCGGCCAGGTCGTTTCCCAGCGGCTCCATCGCGACGATGGATCCGCTGGGAACGGCGACCTCACGCGGGACGAACCCGGCGGTGGTCAGGACGCGCGAGGCGCGGATCACCAGGTCGTAGGTCACGGGAGTCCTTCCGGTTGCAGGTGTGCGCGAGCGAGGATCTCACTGACGTCCTCGAGTATCTCGCCCGCGTGGGTGATGCACGTCTCGACGTCCGGCTCGATGTCGGTCAGTGCGTACCTCGCCGCGATGCCGACCTCGTGCAGCTGCGCGTCGCTCAGGGTGCTGCGGCCCGCGACGGCGACCGTGGGCACACCGGCCGCGGCGGCAGCCGAGGCCACCCCGACCGGAGCCTTGCCGAAGAGGCTCTGGCTGTCCAGGCTGCCCTCACCCGTGATGACCAGGTCCATGCCGGCGACCCGGTCCGCGAAACCGGTCAGCTCCAGGACCACCTCGATGCCGGGGCGCCGGACGGCACCCAGCAGCACGAGCGCGCCGTAC
>JAENWO010000581.1 GCA_016649925.1 Actinomycetales bacterium | reverse complement strand
GTATCGAACGATCTCGGTGGACACGGAGGCTGCTTCGGGTACGGTTCGGAGCTGTTCGACGTGTTCAACCGTCAGACGGTGTTGTCCTAGCCTCCGTAAGACCCTTTCCACGGTGCTGAGATTTGAGCTGCGGCGCGGCGGCTGCATAGTCGGCCGCGCAAAGCTGCGACATGACACACCTGACGCGCGACGTCGCTCCCCAGATTTCGTACAGCACCACCACTGCGGCCCGGACCGAGCCACGCGGCACGCAAACCGTCATCGACACACCGCTGGGCGTCGCCGCTGCCAACGACCCCGGCTGGCCAGCCAACGATGAAGGAACCTCCGTATCCAACCACGCACCGAAGCAGCTGGCCGCAAACTTCATCCGCACTTACCAGCCAGGTGGCGGGGCCCTGCGCTGGAATCGCGCCGGCTGGAGCGGGAGGCCCAGGGAAGGGCACCGTTTGCCGCAGCACCCTCTCGTGGGCGCGACAACGATCTCTGCGGTGCGGCCGCCCGCCATGTCGGCCAGCCGCAGCGATGATGGACTCGCCGATCTGCGCGTAGCACTGTCGGAGCTTGAGCGGCTGCGCGAACTGGGGCCTCGGCGCCTGATCCCCGACTGGGATTCAGTCTGTCGTCGAACGACACCGTGTCAGCCGGCGTGGATCACCACGCAGCAGCGGCCGGGCAGGGGCGCCAGGGTCGTCTGTGAGCGGTTGCCGCCGGACTCCTCGACCAGTCCCTGGATGAGACGCAGGTTGAGCCCGCACACGATGTCCTGGTGTGCCTGCGCGATGCGATGGAATGGACAGTTGCGCAGCTCGATCTCGCAGTTTGCGCCGACACTCGGCTGGTAGCCGCAGCTGCGAAGTGCGTGAGTCAGGATGGTGGTCGGGTCCTCGTTCGCGGACTGCGTCGACCGCGCGGTGACGGCGGCGTCGCGCCCGGCCTGCTCGGCCGCCTCTCCCATGGCGTTGCGCACCGTGCCGGTCGGGTCGCGCCGGACCGACTGCACGAGCAGATTTGCCAACAGCTCGTAGTCACGAGGCGGCACGCTGACCGAGAACTCCCTCTCGGAGCGGCGATAGAGCTTCGCCGGGCGTCCGGGGCCAGGGCCTAGGGCCCCCTGCGGGCGCTGGAAGTGGGTGCTCAATAGCCCGGCCTGAGCCAGCTTGTCGAGATGGTAGGCCGCGAGCGTGCGTCCGATGTCCGCCGCGGCAGACGCCTGCTCGCGGGAGACCGGCGCGGCCTGTTCGCACACGTAGTCGTACAGCCGCCGGCGCAGGGGCTCATCCAGGCTGCTCTTCCAACGGGCTCGTTCCTGCGCACGCCAGACCTTCTCCCGGGCATATTAACAATGACACTTGACAAACAGTGCTTCACCGCGAGAGTCTAAAAACTCAAAATATTGTTTATAGAAGGAGGACTCGATGACCGCCAACGCCGTTCCCGACACCACGCACGGAGTGAGCCAGGCTTTGCAGCGAGCTCGGACCGAACCGGCGTACGGGGCGTTCCTGCTCCTGCGCGTCGGC
>JAENWO010000192.1 GCA_016649925.1 Actinomycetales bacterium | reverse complement strand
TCGATCACCGGCCTGCGAGTCAGCTCCGGATGACCGGCCCTGCCACGCGGTCCGCCGCCACACCGGGCCTGACCGGCAGGGACGCACCGCCCGCCCCCGACGAGGAGATGAGATGCTCGACGCGCGCACTGACGCCAGCCTTCGGCCCCCGATGGGCTGGAACAGCTGGGACTGCTTCGGCTCGTCCGTGACCGAGCAGGAGGTGATCGCGAACGCGGAGTACCTGGCCCACCACCTCCTTGCGCACGGCTGGGACACGGTGGTGGTGGACATCCAGTGGTACGAGCCGGATCCCGGGCTCGACGGCTACCAGCGTGTCTCCGACCCGGTCCTCGACGCCTGGGGGCGTCCGCTGCCGGCGCTCGGACGTTTCCCCTCGGCGACCGACGGCTCGTTCCGCGGCCTCGCGGCCCGGGTCCACGGGCTGGGGCTGCGGTTCGGCGTGCACCTGATGCGTGGCGTGCCCCGTCGCGCCGTCGAACGGGACCTGCCGGTGCTCGGCTCGACGGCCACCTGCGGGCAGATCGCCGACCGGTCCAGCGTCTGCCCGTGGAACCCCGACAACTACGGCGTCGACATGTCCCACCCGGCGGCGCAGGCGTACTACGACTCGCTCGTCGCCGCATTGGCCGAGTGGGGCGTGGACTTCATCAAGCTCGACGACGTCCTCTACCCGCCCGTCGAGGAGCGGGAGATCGCCGCGATCTCCGCCGCGATCGACAAGACCGGCCGCCCCATCACGCTGAGCCTGTCGCCCGGCAAGGAGCTGTCCCTGGCGCACCTCGAGTCGCTGCGTGCGCACGCCCAGATGTGGCGGATCTCGGACGACTTCTGGGACGCGTGGCCCCAGCTCCGCGAGCAGTTCCAGCGCGCGGCACGGTGGGCGCCGCACCAGCGGCCCGGGGCGTGGGCGGACGCGGACATGCTGCCGCTGGGTCGGATCGGGATCCGCGCGCACGTCGGTCCCGACCGGCTGAGCCGCCTCACGCTCGACGAGCAACGCACCCTCGTGACCTTGTGGTGCCTGCTGCGCTCACCGCTCATGGTCGGTGGTCACCTTCCCGACACACCGCCCGAGACGCTCGCGCTGCTGACCAACGACGCCGTGCTGTCCCTGCTGGACAGCGACGGCAGCTACGAGATGGTGCGCGACAACGACCTCGTGGTGTGGAGCGCCGAGACGGGCGACGTCGCGTGGCGCGCGGTGTTCTGGCTCGGCGACACGGCGACGACCCGACGCGTGCACCTCGCCGACCTCGGATGTCCGGGCCGTGACCACGCGACGGACGCGTGGACCGGCCAGGCCGTGGAGATCCACGACGGCGCGATCACACTCGACGTGCCGGCGCACGGCGTGCGGCTGCTGCGCTTCGAGTGAACCGGGTCGGCGCTGGACGTCGTCAGCCCTTGAACGCTCCCTCCATGATCCCGGAGACCATCTGGCGTCCCGCGAAGGCGAAGGCGATCAGCAGCGGCAGGGTCGCGAAGAACGAGCCGCCCAACGCCAGCGCGACGTCGATCGACCGGTTGGCCTGCAGCTGCTTCAGCGCGATCTGCACCGTGAACAGCTCCGGGGACTTCAGCACGATGAACGGCCACATGAAGTCGTTCCACACCGCCGTGAAGGTGATGAGCCCCAGGACGAAGGCGGCCGGCCGCACCACCGGGAAGGCGATGCGCCAGAACAGCTGCCAGCTGTTGCACCCGTCGAGCCTCGCGGCGTGGATGAGCTCGTCGGTGACCGTGCTGGACATGTGCTGCCGCATCCAGAAGATGCCGAACGCGCTCGCCAGGCCCGGCACGATGATGGCCTGCAGGCTGTCCACCCAGCCCAGCTCGGAGATGATCAGGTACTGCGGGATGACGCTCAGCTGCGCGGGGACGGTCATCGTCAGGAGCACGAGGATGAACAGGGCGTTGCGTCCCCGGAACTGCAGCTTCGCGAAGGCGAAGCCCGCCAGTGCGCACAGGATCACCGAGAGCACGGCCACTGTAAGGGACACGAACGCGCTGTTCAGCAGTGAGCGCACGAACGGCACCGTGTCGAACACCTTCGTCGCGACTGCGACGATGTTCGTCCCCGGGTACAGCCGCGGCGGGACCGACGTCACCGCCGACGCGCCGACGGACGCCACCACCAGCATGTAGTACAGCGGGAACGCGCAGATGATCACCGCGATGATCAGCAGGAGGTAGACGTACCACGGGACCTTGCCGAGGCGCGCGCCTCGCCGCCGCTTCGGCGACCTGAGCGTCGCATCCGCCTGGGCGGTCATGTCGGCCATCAGCGTGCCCCTCGTGTGCGGGTGGTTAGGAAGAAGTTGATGAGCGCGGCCACGACCACGATGACGAACAGCGCGACACCGATCGCGGAGCCGTACCCGAAGTCGAACTGGCCGAAGCCCTGCTCGTACAGGAAGAGGGCGAGCGTCTGGCACTGGCGCCCCGCCCCGCAGGTCAGACCCGACTCAGGTGAGACGAGGAGGGGTTCGGTGAAGATCTGCAGACCACCGATGGTCGACATGACCACCGTGAAGATGATGACCGGGCGCAGCGAGGGGATCGTCAGCCGGGTGAACTGCTGCCATCCGTTCGCCCCGTCCACCGATGCCGCCTCGTATATCTCACGGGGTATCGCCTGTAGACCGGCGAGGTACAGCAGCGTGTTGTAGCCGAACCATCGCCACATGACCATCGCCGAGATCTCGACCCATGACCCGAGTCGCGAGGCGAGGAAGTTGATCGGGTCGACGTTCAGCAGCCCGAGGATCCAGTTGATCAGTCCGAAGTTGCGGTCGAAGATCTGCCCAAAGATGAGCGCGGTGGCCGCGACGGACGTGATGTAGGGCAGCAGCATCGACATGCGGAAGAAGTTGGCCCATCGCAGTCGTGCGTGGTTGAGCAGCGCCGCGAGCCCGAGCGCCAGGAGCAGCTGCGGGACCGTGGAGATCACGAAGATCCCGAACGTGTTGCCCAGGGCGTTCCAGAACCGGGAGTCCTGCAGCAGGCGCTCGAAGTTCGCCAGTCCGACGAACGTGTGCGCTCCGATGGGGTTCCAGTCGAAGAGCGCCACGACGAATGTGAAGACCAACGGGAACAGGCCGAAGATCCCGAAGATGATGAAGAACGGCGCGACGTAGGCGTACGGCGCCACGCGTTCTAGGAATGAGCTACGGACCCGGGTCGGCTGCTTGCGGGGCTTGCGGTCCCTGTGCGTGGCCACCGGCGTCGTTGTCGCTGACACGTCCTACCTCCGTCCGCGGCGGCTCGGCGCTCTTGGCGCCGAGCCGCCGCGTAGCCGATCTCAGCCGAGTGCTTCGTTGACGTTCTTCAAGCCTGTCTCCCAGGCCTCTGCCGGCGCGACGTTGCCTGCCTGCATGTCGGCAAGGGCGTTGAGGAGACCAGCGCCGATCGCACTGGTGTCAGGACCGTTGTAGAACGAGTTGAACTGCAGCACCGAGTCGCTCATGACCTGCCCGATCGGCGAGTCGCCGTAGAAGTCGTCGGTGTAGCTGAGCACCGCATCGCTCGTCAGCGAGTCCTTGGCGGCCGGCAGCGTACCGGTGCGCTCGAAGTGCTCGGTCTGGCCATCGGCCGACATCAACGTCTTGATGTACTCCCACGCCGCCTCGGGGTGAGCCGCACGTGCGGGGATCGCGATGACGCTGCCGCCCCAGTTGCCGCCGACACCGGGCACCGCCGTGACCCGCCAGTCCCCCGCCGTGTCGGGTGCCGCGTTCTTGATGCCCGACAGCAGCCAGGACGGGGCAATGGTCACGGCGAAGGTACCGTTCGCCTTGCCGGGGTCCCAGCCGGACGACCACGCAGCGATGTTCGCGCTGATGCCGGCCTCGTAGGTCTTGACCGCGACGTCGAACGCGTCCTCGACCTGCGGGTTCGTGTCGTAGACGAGCTCACCGTCCGGCGAGTAGTACTTCTCCGTGACCTGGTTCACGGTCGAGAAGAAGACCGTGGTCTCGACATTGTCGACGAAGGGCTTGCCGGTCGCCGCGGTGTACTCCTCGCCCATTGCGATGAAGTCGTCCCAGGTGGACCACATCTCCGCGACCTCGGCGGGGTCCGTCGGCAGCCCCGCCGCCTCGAACAGGTCGGCCCGGTAGGCCAGCCCCAGCCCGCCGACGTCGGTCGGCACGCCGATGACCGAACCGTCGGTACCGGTCGCGGCGGCGACCGCCCAGTCGAGGTACTCGCTCGCCAGGTCGTCGCCGCCGAGCGTGCGCAGGTCAACGAAGTTGCTCGGGTTCTCGACGAACTTGGGCAGGTCGTCGCCCTGGATCATCACCAGGTCCGGCACGTCGCCGCCGGCCAGGGCCGCCGTCAGCGCGGTCGCCGTCTCGGTCGTGCTGCCGACCTCGGAGAGCTTGACCTGGGCGTCCGGGTTCTTGGCGAGGTACTCGTCGACCGAGTCCGCCGCCCCGATCCCGGTGAACGACCAGAAGGTGAACTCGGCGTTGGGATCACCGGAGGAGGCTGAGCTCCCACCGCTCGACCCGCACCCTGACAGCAGTCCCAGGGCCAGGGCGCCCACGGCTGCGGTCGTCGACACAATCATGCGATGCCTCACGACAGTTCCTCTTCTCTGGGGGCCGCGCGAGAGTCCGAAGGCAGCGTTGCCTCGGACCCAGCGATCGTTCTCTCGAAGCCTGAGGCTAACCCCAGGTCGCCCAGTCGGCAAGCGCTCTGGCACGAACCGTTATCCTCCCGATATCGGAGTGTCTGTGCGCATGCGCGGAATCCAGCGCCGACGACCGTCGGGGGCCTGCGGCGCTGGAGATCGATCTACCACAGCACGCCGCCTCCCGCCCGTTCGTCGATAGACTGCGGCGCCTCCACGAAGGATGGGACATGGGCCGACCGCGGATCGTCGAGGTGGCACGCGCCGCCGGAGTCTCGCGCGCCACGGCTGCCCGCGTCCTGTCCGGGGCGACGAACGTCGACCTGACGATGGCGGCTGCCGTCGAGATCGCCGCGAAGGAGCTGGGCTACGAGGCCAACAGTGCCGCGCGCGCGCTGCGCGGCGGGCGCGCGGGCGCCATCGGCCTCGTCGTCGCCTTCAGCGAGCTCGACCGCCTGAGCGGGACGTTCTTCACCGCGGTGCTCAAGGGCGCCGCCAAGGGGCTGTCCGCGGGTGACGTGCGGCCCGTGCTGCTCCCGGCCGACCATCCGGACGGCGAGCTGGTCCCCCGGCTCCTGCGATCGCGTGCGGTGGACGGGGCGATCGTCATCCTCCAGCACGAGATCACCCACCTCGTCGAAGCGCTCGCGACGTCTCCGGTGCCGATCGCGTGGGTGGGCCGCCCGCGCATGGCGCTCGACCCCGGCACGATCGTCGTCGACTCCGACAACTACGGCGGTGGCGTCCAGGCCGCACGAGCCCTCCTGGGTGCCG
>JAENWO010000535.1 GCA_016649925.1 Actinomycetales bacterium | reverse complement strand
GGGACGATCAGGAAGGCCGCGAAGACCAGCATGAAGGGGCTGATGAAGAGGTAGCCGAAGCGCTGGCGTGACCGTTCGACCGTGCGACGCCTGCGTCGGCGTTTGCTGTGCCCGCCGGCCGGGATCTCGACGGTGAGAGTCTGTGACATGGGGACTCCTTCGAGGCGCCCGGGCCGACCTGGGGCGGGGCCGAGAACCCCACCCCAGGTCGATCCTGGCCGAGCGTCAGTTGACGGTGAACCCCTGGCTGGTGGCGTAGTCGACCACCTGCTGTTGCAGGTCGTCGGCCGCCTGGTCGCCGTCCTTCTGTCCCTGCACCGCCGCGAAGACCTGCTCGGTCAGCTTGTCATAGGCGAAGTTCTGGAACGGGCTGAACGTGAAGCCCGCGTATCCGGTGGACGCCTCAAGGAACACGTCCTGGTTGATCTTCTGACCCCCGAAGAACGGGTACGCGAGGTCGCGGAAGTAGTCCGACTCGAGGATCGGCAGCCACAGCGGGAACAGGGCGCCCTGCTCGATGCCGATCGTCCACGCCTCCTCGGTGCCGAAGATCTCCTTCGCCACCAGCGCTGCGGCCTCGGGGTTCTTTGCCTGAGACGTGACGGCGAACGCCGAGCCGCCCCAGTTCACCTGCACGGGGTTCGAGGCGTCCCACTGCGGCAGCGGCGCGGCACGCCAGACGGCGTCCGGGTCGGCGCCCTCCAGGCCGGCCAGGTAGCCGGGCCCCCATGCTGCAGCGAGGTACACGGCGTAGCCGCCGCTGACGAGCTTGGTGTTGTAGTCGGTGGTGAAGCCGTCGTCGGTGGCGACCAGACCCTTGTCGACCAGGTCGAGCCAGTAGTTCAGGACCTTCTTGGTGCCGTCGTCGTTGAGGTTGATCTGCACGGCGGTCGGGTTGTCCCCGTCGAAGACGTAGGGCTCCGAGCCCGCCTGGTCGAAGAGGGCCTGGATGTAGGCGCGACCGTTCGTCATGAAGTCGGTCAGCATGACGTCGCTGCCGGAGTCCTTGAGCTGCTGGGCCGCGACGGCGAACTCGTCCCAGGTGGTCGGGACACTGATGCCCGCGGCATCGAAGATGTCCTGGCGGTAGAGCATGCCCATCGGGCCACCGTCGACCGGGATCGCGTAGACACCATCGCCGTTGCTGTGGTCCGCCCAGACGCCCGGGCTGTAGTTCTGCTGGACCTCGTCCGCGCCGTACGCGGTCAGGTCCATCAGGCCGTCGCGGATGATGAAGCTCGGCAGCACCTCGGTCTCGAGCATGATCACGTCCGGCGCGCCGGTGCCGGCCTCGATGGTGGTGCTGAACTTGGTGTACTCGTCGTTGCCCTGACCGGCGTTGCTCCAGCAGATCTGGACGTCGTTATGCGTCTCGTTGAACAGGTCGACGACGCCCTCAAAGGCTGGGTACCAGGCCCACACGGTCACCTGCTCGGCGTCGGGCACCTTGATCTGGTTGGTGCAGCCGCCCGAGCCGCCTCCGTCAGCGGGCGCACTCTCGATGCTGTCGGCCCCCTCCGTGGTGCTCCCGCCCGAGCAGGCGGTCAGACCGGTGACGACCATGGCAGCGCTGATGCCGGCGGCGACCCAGCCGCGCCGGTGGTCACGCGACCCACGAATGCTGCGCATACGAATCCTCCTTGATCCGAGACCTGGGGCGGTCCACCCGCAGGCCAGTGCATGTCTCGCCGGCACCTGCCCTGCCTGCGCCGGGGCGCCTGGACGGGGAGGTCCCGTGGCCCGCACGGTCGCGCCGGTGGCGGCGTCGCACGGCCATCTACATCGTTGTATTACAACGATGTACCTGTCCGTTTCGTCGGTCAAGGCGGCGCGGGTCACGGAATGGTCACGATGCCGCGCCGCGCCGGGTCGGGAAGCTGGTAGAGCTCGGCGCGGGTCTAGGCGTGCACCCGCGGACGGTCGGCCGGCGCCTCGACAACCGTCGAGC
>JAENWO010000370.1 GCA_016649925.1 Actinomycetales bacterium | reverse complement strand
TCGATCGCGAACAGCCCCTCGAGCTCTCGCTCCGTCAGGTCCAGACCGTCGAGGTTCAGCTCCCCCGCGGCCGGCATGATGCCGAGCGGCGTCTCCTCGCCGTCCACGGCGCCGTCGACCCGGCGCAGCACCCAGTCCAGCACGCGGGAGTTCTCCGAGAAGCCGGGCCACAGGAACGCACCGGAGTCGTCCTTGCGGAACCAGTTGACGCCGAAGATCTCCGGGGCGCCCTCCCCCAGCGCCTCGCCGACCCCGAGCCAGTGCCCCCAGTAGTCGGCCATGTTGTAGCCGCAGAACGGGAGCATGGCGAACGGGTCGCGCCGCAGCTGCCCCACCGTGCCCTCGGCGGCCGCGGTCTGCTCCGAGGAGATCGTGGCGCCGAGGAACACGCCGTGCGCCCAGTCGTTGGACTGCACCACGAGCGGGACGTTCGTCGCGCGGCGGCCACCGAACAGGATCGCGTCGATGGCGACGCCGTCGGGTGAGTCCCAGTCCTCGGCGATCGAGGGGCACTGGTCGGCGGCCACCGTGAACCGGGAGTTCGGGTGCGCGGCCGGTCGGCCGGTGGCCGCGCCGAGCTCCGGCGTCCAGTCCTCGCCCCGCCAGTCCGTCAGGTGAACGGGTGTCTCGGGTGTCAGGCCCTCCCACCAGACGTCGCCGTCGTCCGTCAGCGCGACGTTCGTGAAGATCACGTCGCGGCGCAGGGTAGCGATCGCCGTCGGGTTCGTCCTCTTGCCGGTGCCCGGGGCGACGCCGAAGAACCCCGCCTCGGGGTTGATCGCGCGAAGCCGGCCGTCGGGCCCCGGGCGCATCCAGGCGATGTCGTCCCCGATCGTGGACACCGTCCACCCGGGCACCGTCGGGGTGAGCATCGACAGGTTCGTCTTGCCGCACGCGGAGGGGAACGCGGCAGCGACGTGGTACGTCCGGCCCGAGTCGTGGGTGAGCTTGATGAGGAGCATGTGCTCGGCGAGCCAGCCCTCGTCCCGGGCGATGACCGAGGCGATCCGCAGCGCGTAGCACTTCTTCCCGAGCAGGGCGTTGCCGCCGTACCCGGAGCCGAAGGACCAGATCTCCCGCGTCTGCGGGAAGTGGCAGATGTACTTGGTGTCGCTGCACGGCCACGCGACGTCGTCGACCGGGTCTCCTGCGTCGTCCACCAGGGGCGAGCCGACCGAGTGCACGGCCGGTACCCATTCGGCGCCCGCCTCGATCCTGCGCAGCGCAGCGGCGCCCATCCGGGTCATGATGCGCATGCTCGCGACGACGTAGCCGGAGTCGGTGATCTCCACGCCGAGCTTGGAGATCGGCCCGCCGAGGGGCCCCATCGAGAACGGGACGACGTACATCGTGCGTCCGGCCATGCTGCCCTCGAACACCTCGCGTAGCGTGGCCCGCATCTCGCCGGGGTCGCGCCAGTTGTTCGTCGGACCGGCGTCGGCCTCCTCGGGCGAGCAGATGAAGGTGGCTGATTCCACCCGGGCGACGTCGGAGGGCTCGGAGCGGGCGAGGAAGCTGCCCGGGCGCAGCTGCGGGTCAAGTGGGACGAGGGTGCCGGCCGCTACCAGCTCCGCGGTCAGGCGCCGGTACTCCTGGTCCGACCCGTCGCACCAGTGGATGGTGTCCGGGCGCGTGAGGGCCGCGATCTCGTCAACCCAGGAGAGCAGCTCCCGGTCCGTGGTCGGGGTGCCGACCGTGGCGACGGTGGGGTTCGGCGCCTGCAGTGCGGTCACGATGTCTACCTCTCGATTCGGGACTGTGTTACCACCATGGCCGCTCCACGTGCCACTTCTCAAGCGGATATGCCCGCAACTATCGCCATATTTGCCCTAGAGTCAACCCATGCCCCGAACTGGTCGTGGACCGCTGCCGATCCCGCTGAGCGAGGGTGCGGAGGTTGCCGAGGACAGCCCGAGCGATGCCCTCACGCTCGGACGGCGGATCCGCCACTTCCGCACCCGGCAGCGCCTGACCCTGCGCGAGCTGGCCACCGCGGTCGACTCCACCACGAGCCAGCTCTCGCTCGTCGAGAACGGTCGCCGGGAGCCGCGCCTGTCGCTGCTCAAGGCGGTCGCCGCCGCGGTGGGGGTCGAGCTCGGGGACCTGCTCGCGCCCGAGCCGCCACCGAACCGACGGGCCGAGCTGGAGATCGAGCTCGAGCGCGCCCAGCGCAGCCCACTCTTCGCCGGTCTCGGGGTAGCCCGGGTGCGCCCCGGCCGCACCCTGCCGATGGACGCCCTGGAGTCCTTGGTCGCGCTCCACGCCGAGCTCACCCGCCGGGCGACCGAGGCGATCACCACCCCGGAGGAGGCCCGGCGAGCCAACACCGCGCTGCGGTTGCTGATGCGGGAGCGGGACAACTACCTGCCCGAGATCGAGGAGCTCGGCGAGGCGGCGGTGCGCGGGGCCGGCTACACCGTCGGGGCGCTGACCCACAGCACAGTGAGCAACCTGGCCAGGTCCCTGGGGTTCGACATCGTCCACGTCGAGGACCTGCCCCACTCCACGCGCACGGTCACCGACCTGGCCAACGGCCGGATCTACCTGCCGCCGGCGTCGATCCCGGGTGGCCACGGCCTGCGCTCGCTGGCGCTGCAGGCGATCGCGCACCGCATGCTCGAGCACACGCGCCCGGTCAGCTACGCGGACTTCCTCCGCCAGCGGGTGGAGATCAACTACTTCGCGGCCGCGTGCCTCATCCCACGCAGCGCCGCCGTCGACTACCTCGAGAGGAGAAAGCGTAACAAGGACCTGGCGATCGAGGACTTCCGCGACGCGTTCGGCGTCACGCACGAGGCGGCCGCGCTCCGGTTCACCAACATCGCGACCGCGCACCTCGGCATCCCGGTCCACTTCCTGCGCGTCGGGGACGACGGTGCCCTGTACAGGGGCTACGAGAACGACGGCGTCGGCCTGCCCGCGGACGCGCACGGCGCGATCGAGGGCCGGTACGTGTGCCGGCACTGGGCCGCCCGCGCCGCCTTCGACCGGCAGACCCGCACCTCGGAGTTCCACCAGTACACCGACACCCCGGCGGGGACGTTCTGGTGCTCCACCCAGACCGGGCGGGCGACGTCCGGAGAGTTCTCCATCACCGTCGGGGTGCCGTTCAACCACGCGAAGTGGTTCCGGGGGCGCGAGACGGACCGTCGCGCGGCCTCCACCTGTCCGGACGAGGGCTGCTGCAGACGCCCCGAGAAGGCGCTGAGCGAACGCTGGAGCGAGCACTCCTGGCCGAGCGCGGCGCTGCACGCGCAGATCCTCGCGCCCCTGCCCTCCGGCACGTTCCCCGGGGTCGACGACGGCGAGGTGTACGCGTTCCTCGAGGCGAACGCGCCGCGAGGTTGACGCCCACGCCCGCCGGTCGGTGCAGCGGGTCGGTCCGCCGGTCGGTGCAGCGGGTCGGTCCGCCGGTCGGTGCAGCGGGTCGGTCCGCCGGTCGGTGCAGCGGGTCGGTCC
>JAENWO010000194.1 GCA_016649925.1 Actinomycetales bacterium | reverse complement strand
GGAGCGACGCAGGTTCGCGTCGTCGAAGTTCGCGAGCCGGTTCGCCGTGCCGCGCACCTCCCGGCGGATCCGGCGCTCCTCCCAGGCCAGCACCGCGTCATGGGCACCCATCCGGGTGAGGATCGCGCTGATCGCATCGCCGTCGCGGATGACCACGCGGTCGACGCCCCGCACCTCGCGGGCCTTCGCCGCGATGCCGAGCCGGCGCGCCGCACCGACGAGGGCGAGGGCGGCCTCAGGACCCGGGCAGGTGATCTCGAGCGCGGAGGAACGCCCCGGCTCCGTCAGGGAGCCGTGCGCGAGAAAGGCGCCGCGCCACGCTGCCACGGCGTCGTTCAGGCTCGCGGAGACCACCTGCGGCGGGAGCCCGCGCACGGGGCGGCCGCGCGAGTCGAGCAGGCCGGTCTGGCGGGCCAGGGCCTCACCGTCCTTGACCACGCGCACCACGTAGCGGTTGCCGCGCCGCAGGGCCCCTCCGGAGACGACGATGACCTCGCTCGGGTGGCCGTACACCTCGGCGATGGCCTGCCGGAGGCGGCGTGCGGCGATCCCGGTGTCGAGCTCGGCCTCGATCACGATCCGGCCCGAGATGATGTGCAGGCCACCGGCGAACCGCAGGGTGACGGCCACCTCGGCCTTCCGGGCGGAGATCTTGTCGACGCGTAGGCGCGCGAGCTCATCCTTCACATCGGCGGTCAGAGACATGAGCGTCATCCTCCCATTCATCGGGACCGCTCTCCGACGTCGCCGAGGAACCGGTCGAAGGCGTCACGGTACGCCGCAGCGAGGCGGAGCGAGTCGTGGCGCGGGGTGCCGTCGCCCGCGCTGACCTGACGGAGCAACAGCTCCGCGCCGAGGGTCTCGGCGCACGCGCTGACGTCATCCAGGTCCTCGATCGCGCCCGGGTCGGCGATGACGGTGTCGACCCGCAGTTGGGGAGCGTAGTCGAGCAGGGAGCGCAGGTGGTCGGCCGCGCTGAAGCCGTCGGTCTCCCCCACCTGCGCGGAGAGGTTGAGCGTGAGGGCCAGGTGCGCCGGCGTGATGTGCAGCGCCTCGGAGATCCCCGGCACGAGCAGGTGCGGCATCACGGAGGTGTACCAGGAGCCGGGGCCGAGGATCACCCAGTCGGCGGCCATGATCGAGGCGACCGCCTCCGGGCACGCCGGCGCGTCGGCCGGCACGATCCGGACCCGCTGGACGTCTCCGGAGGTCACCGCGACGCGGCTCTGGCCCCGGACCAGGCGAGACTCCCCCGCCGGAAGGCCCGGGTGGACGACGTCGGCCTCGATCTCGAGCGGGACGGCCGCCATCGGCAGGACGCGGCCGTGCGAGCCGAGGAGCCGGCCGATCCAGTCGAGGCCGGCCACCTCGTCCCCGAGCAGCTCCCACAGGGCGACGATCAGCAGGTTGCCCACCGCGTGACCGTCGAGCGGGCCCGCGGAGTGGAACCGGTGCTGGAGGACGTCGCGCCAGGTGCGGCCCCAGTCGGACTCGTCGCAGAGCGCGGACAGGGCCATCCGCAGGTCGCCCGGCGGGAGGACGCCCAGCTCCTGGCGCAGGCGTCCGGAGGAACCGCCGTCGTCGGCCACCGTGACCACCGCCGTGACGTCCGTGGTGATGTGCCGCAGCGCGCCCAGGGTTGCGGAGAGCCCGTGGCCACCGCCGAGGGCGACCACCTTGAGGGCGTCCGGCCGACCCGTGAACCGGGGCGGCGCGAGGGGGTTCGACGTCATTCGCGGCCCAGGTCCCGGTGGATCGTTCGCACGTTCTCTCCAAGCTCGCGCAGCCGCGCGGCGATCGCCTCGGTGAGCGCGACGGAGCGGTGCTTGCCCCCCGTGCAGCCCACGGCGATCGTCACGTACGGCTTCTGCTCCCGAAGGTACCCGCCCAGGACGGGCTCGATCGCGTCGACGTAGCGCTCGACGAACTCCTTCGCCCCGGGCAGCCCCAGGACGTAGTCACGTACGGGCAGGTCCTTGCCGGTGAGGTGACGCAGCTCAGTCACCCAGTACGGGTTCGACAGGAAGCGCACGTCCACGACGTGGTCGGCATCCAAAGGCAACCCGTACTTGAAGCCGAACGAGACGACCGTGAGCCGGATGCCCCGGTCACTCTCCCCAGCGACGACGTCGCGCACCTGCCGGGCGAGGTCGTGGACGGACAGGTCGCTCGTGTCGATCGTGACGTCGGCCCGCGAGCGCAGGTGCTCGAGCAGGCGCCGCTCCTCGGCGATGCCGTCCAGCATCCGGCCGTCACCCTGGAGCGGGTGCGGGCGGCGAACCGCTTCGAACCGCCGCACGAGCACCTCGTCCGAGGCGTCCAGGAACACGATCCGGTAGTCGACCTGCCGCTTGCGCAGGTCCGCGAGGACCTCGACGAGGTCCGCGAAGAACTCCCGGCTGCGCACGTCCACGACTGCGCCGAGGCGGCGGACACCGCCTTCGGCCGGGGTCATCATCCCGGACAGGGCGAGCAGCATCTTCGGCGGCAGGTTGTCCACGACGTACCAGTCGAGGTCCTCGAGCACGGCGGCCGCGCGGGTGCGGCCGGCCCCCGACATCCCGGTGATGATGAGCACCTCCGGGCGGTTGTCCGGCGCCGGGGGGGTCTCCTGCTCGAGGAGCGGGATGCCCTGCGGGACCGTGGCGGGCTGCTCGGGGTCGCTCGGCTCGCTCATCCGCTCAGGATGTCACGACCGGGCGGGCGCGGGGTCGGCTTCGCCCGCCCCGGTGCGCAGCGACTCGGCGATCGACGCGGCCAGCTTCGGCCCGATCCCGCCCACCCCGGCGATCTCCTGCGGGGTGGCGGCCCGGATCGCCCGCACCGAGCTGAACGCCTTGAGCAGCGCCGACTGCCGGCTCGGCCCGAGGCCCGGCACAGAGTCCAGGGCGGAGCGCGTCATGCCCTTGCCCCGGCGCTTGCGGTGGTGGGCGATCGCGAACCGGTGGGCCTCGTCCCGCACCCGCTGCAGCAGGAACAGCCCGTCGCTCGTGCGCGGCAGGACGAGGGGGAAGTCCTCGCCCGGCACCCACACCTCCTCGAGGCGCTTCGCCAGGCCGACCAGGGCGACGTCGCGCACGCCGAGGTCTGCCATCGCACGGCGAGCGGCCGCGACCTGGGGGGCTCCGCCGTCGACCACCACGAGGTTCGGGGGGTAGGCGAAGCGTTTGCGCTCCGGTGTGGTGACGGCGCTCACCTCGCCTCCGGCGAGGGCCGCACCCTCCGGGGGGACGCCGTCGTCGTCCTTGTCCCCAGAGCCCGCAGGATCGGTGAGGTAACGCCGGAAGCGGCGGCTGAGCACCTCGTACATGGCTTCGGTGTCGTCGCGTGCGCCCTCGCCGTTCTCGCCGCGGACGATGAAGTGCCGGTACTCGCTCCTGCGCGGCAGCCCGTCCTCGAAGACCACCATCGAGCCGACCTGCTCCGTGCCCTGCGTGTGCGAGATGTCGTAGCACTCGATCCGGAGCGGCGACTCGGCCAGGCCGAGGTGCTCCTGCAGGTCGACGAGCGCCTGGGACCGCGCGGTGAGGTCCCCGGCCCGACGTGTCTTGTGCAGCGCCAGCGCCTGCTCGGCGTTGTGGCGCACGGTTTCGGCCAACGCGCGCTTGTCACCGCGCTGGGCCACCCGGATGGACACGTTCGCCCCCCGGAGCCCGCTGAGCCATGTGTGCAGCTGCCGGAGGTCCTCCGGCAGGACCGGGACGATCACCTCGCGCGGGACGGCGCTCGCGTCCGGGTCGTCGCCCTGAGCCGTCACCGCCTCGCCGTAGACCTGCTGGAGCAGCCGCTCCACGAGCTCGGCGTCGGTCATCTCCTCGACCCGCTCCGTGATCCAGCCGCGCTGGCCGCGCACCCGGCCGTCGCGGACGTGGAACACCTGGACAGAGGCCTCGAGCTCGTCGCTCGCCATCGCGAACACGTCCGCGCTCGTGCCGTCAGGGAGCACGACGGTGTTCTTCTCCACCACCCGCCGCAGCGCCGCGAGGTCATCACGCAGCCGGGCGGCGCGCTCGAAGTCCAGCTCGGCCGAGGCCTGGGACATCTCGCGCTCGAGGCGCCGCACGTACGGTCCGGTGTCGCCGGCCATGAACGCGCAGAAGTCCTCGGCGAGCGCGCGGTGGTCCTCCGGGGAGATCCGGCCCACGCAGGGCGCCGCGCACTTGTCGATGTAGCCGAGCAGGCAGGGTCTCCCGGTCCGCTCGGCGCGCCGGAAGACCCCTGCGGAGCAGCTGCGGATCGGGAACACGCGCAGCAGGAGATCCACCGTCTCCCGGATCGCCCAGGCGTGGGAGTACGGGCCGAAGTAGCGGGTGCCCTTGCGCTTCGCGCCGCGCATCACCTGTACGCGGGGGATCGCCTCCCCCATCGTCACGGCGAGGAACGGGTAGGACTTGTCGTCGCGGTACTTGACGTTGAACCGGGGGTCGAACTCCTTGATCCAGGCGTACTCCAGGGCCAGCGACTCCACCTCCGTGCCCACCACGGTCCACTCCACCGAGCTGGCCGTCGTGACCATCTGCTGGGTCCGCGGGTGGAGCGCCGCGAGGTTCTGGAAGTAGCTGCCCAGGCGGGAGCGCAGGCTCTTCGCCTTTCCGACGTAGATGACCCGGCCGTGGGGGTCGCGGAACCGGTACACGCCCGGGGAGTCCGGGATCTCCCCGGGCCTGGGGCGGTAGGTGGAGGGATCGGCCATGAGTTCCAGGATACTTCGCTAGCGTGTGGTGATGGGCCCACTGCATACGTACACGGTCAACGTCGACTGGACCGGTGCCGGCGAGCGCGGCACGGAGAGCTACACGTCCTACGGCCGTGACCACGTCGTGCAGATCGGCGAGAAGCCGCCGCTGCTCGGTTCGTCGGACCCCTCGTTCCGGGGTGATGCGGCGCGGTACTCCCCCGAGGAGCTGTTCGTCGCGTCCCTCTCCCAGTGCCACCTGCTGTGGTTCCTGCACATGGCTGCTCGCGCGGGCGTCGTGGTGGTCGGCTACGAGGACCGCGCGACCGGGACGATGCGGGTGGAGTCGGCCGGCGCGGGTCAGTTCGTCGAGGTGGTGCTGCACCCGAGGGCCACCGTGGCCGGCGGCGTCTCCGAGGAACTCGTCGCCCGACTGCACCGCGAGGCCCACGACCACTGCTTCATCGCCCGTTCGGTGAACTTCCCGGTCCGCCATGCACCCCTCGCCACCGAGCTCAGCACACCGGTGACCGCCTCCGGCGCGTGACCCCCAGCACGCGAGAAACCCCCGCACGCGAGAAACCCCCGCACGCGAGTGCTGGCGTTTCATGTCAAATCTCGAGATATGGCATGAAACGCCAGCACTCGCGTGCGGGGG
>JAENWO010000169.1 GCA_016649925.1 Actinomycetales bacterium | reverse complement strand
CTCCGCCCCGGACCCTGACCCCTTCGCCCCCGACCCCGAAAGGACCCCGCCACATGGTCACCACGATCGTCCCCATCGAGACCCCGTCCCTCGGCGACCGCAGCTATCTCGTCCATGACGGGCAGGTCGCCTTCGTCGTCGACCCCCAGCGTGACATCGACCGGATGCTCGCCGCGGCGGCGGACGCCGGCGTGCGGATCACCCACGTCTTCGAGACGCACATCCACAACGACTACATCACCGGTGGCTACGCGCTGGCCCAGGAGACCGGCGCGAAGTATCTCGTGAACGCCGACGACGAGGTCTCCTTCGACCGCGTCCCGGTCCGTGACGGCGACGTCATCCAGGTCAGCCCCGAGCTGCGGGTGCGCGTGGTGCACACCCCGGGCCACACCTTCACGCACCTGTCCTACGTGCTCGAGGGTGCGAACCCCGCGGTCTTCTCGGGTGGTTCCCTGCTGTTCGGCTCCACGGGACGCCCCGACCTGCTCGGCCCCGAACACACCCATGAGCTCGCCCACCACCAGTTTGCCTCGGCCCGCAGGCTCGCCCAGGAGTTGGCCGACGACACCCTGGTCATGCCCACCCACGGCTTCGGGAGCTTCTGTTCGGCTACCGCCACGACGTCGGACGCCACCGGCTCCACCATCGGGCAGGAGCGACTCAGCAACCCCGCCCTCAGCAAGGACGAGGAGGACTACGTCGCTGAGATCGTCGCCGGACTCGACGCGTACCCGGCGTACTACGTCCACATGGGACCGGCGAACTCGGACGGACCGGCCGAGGCGGACCTCAGCACGCCGCGGCAGGCCGACAAGGCCGAGCTGCGCCGTCGTCTGGAGGCAGGGGAGTGGCTCGTCGACCTGCGCACCCGCACCGCCTTCGCCGCGGGTCATGTCCCTGGGACCTTCAACTTCGGCCTCGACGGCCAGTTCGCGACCTACCTGGGTTGGCTCATCCCGTGGGGCACCCCGGTCACACTGCTCGGAGAGAGCCAGGAGCAGGTCGCGGACGCCCAGCGTGAGCTGGTGCGTATCGGCATCGACTCCCCGGCGGCCGCGGCGACCGGTTCGCCCCGAGACTGGAGCGACGGCCCGGTGGGGCACTTCGAGCGCGCCACGTTCGCCGACCTCTCCCAGGTCCGCCACCACCGCCGCGTCGCCATCCTCGACGTCCGGCGGCTGAGCGAATGGCGAGACGCCCACATCGACGGTGCCATCCACATCCCGCTGCACGCCCTCCTCGAGCGACTGGGCGACGTACCGGCCGACGAGGTCTGGATCCACTGCGCCGCTGGCTACCGCGCGTCGATCGCCGCCTCCTTCCTCACCGCCAACGGTCACCGCGTGATCGCGGTCGACGACTCGTTCGACGACCACGCGGCCGACGCCGGGCTCCCGCTGGTCTCGGAATACGCCGGGAAGAAGTGATGCGGGCGTAGCAGGCGCTGGCCGACGACGAGAAGGACCACACGTGCTCGCCATCGTGATACCCGTCGGTCTGCTCATCGGACTCAGCCTCGGCGCGCTGGGCGGGGGCGGTTCGATCCTGGCCGTTCCCGCCCTGGTCTACCTGTTCGGCCAGGACCCGCGCGCCGCGACGACGGGATCGCTCCTGATCGTCGGCGTGACATCCCTGATCGGCATGGTCCCGCACCAACGCGCCGGACGGGTGAGCCTGGCCAAGGGGCTCGTGTTCGGCGTCCTGGGTGTCGCGGGCTCCTACCTCGGCTCGCTGCTGTCGACGACCGTGCCGGAGAACATCCTGCTGGCCAGCTTCTCCGTGCTCATCCTGGTGGTGGCCGGCCTGATGACCAGGCGCCGTCGCAGGCAAGCTCGAGCCGCGACGGCCGGCACCCCGGCCGTCGCGGAGAGCCCGGCGCCCGTCCTCAGGCTGCGCCCCAGGTTCGCCTGTGACTGCCCGCGCGCGGTGAAGGTGGTCCTGACGGCCTCGGCAGTTGGCCTGCTCACCGGGTTCTTCGGCGTCGGCGGTGGGTTCGCGGTCGTCCCCGCGCTGGTGCTCGCGCTCGGTCTGTCCATGCCGCTGGCCGTGGGAACGTCGCTGCTCGTCATCGTGATCAACAGCTTCACTGCTCTGCTGTTTCGTGCGGGTCAGAGCGTGACGCTGGACTGGTGGGTGATCGGCGCGTTCACGCTCGCCGCGGTGGCGGGCAGCCTCCTCGGTAGCCGAGTCGTCTCGCGCGTCAGCCCGGCTCGCCTCAACCTGGCCTTCACCGTGCTGCTCGTCACGGTGGCGCTCTACACGGCTGCGCGCAGCTTCCCCCAGCTGCTCTGACTGACGGCGCGCCGCCCGGGCGCCACGCGGGTGTCGGTGCGGGCGGTACCCGGCATCGATTGACGCCCTTCAAGCGGTATGTCGTCGAGCGTGGCGACGATCGCTACGTCCGCCAACCGTGGCTGCTCAGCCAGTTCCTGCCACCCGGTGAACACGGCGTCCGGGCCGACGTCGAGAAGGCCCGCGGCATGCCGTCGGAAGTCCTCGCGTGGTTCCGCGATGGCGACGACCTCCGCGGCCTCCGGGTGATCGCGCACCCAGGTGCCGTAGGTCATCCCACGGTCCCCGTGCCGATGATCGCGGCACGCACCGGTCTCGGGTCACGCCGGCGTCGCGCCCCGGTGGCGGTTCGGGCCGTTGACCTCGATCTTCGCCATCAGCGGGAAAGTGACGCCGTGGGTGGTGGACTCGGCTTCAGTCGGCCTGACCGCGCCGGCCTGACCGCGCCGGCGCGGATGAGACGAAAGGGAGAGTCCAGTCAGGCGCCGAGCAGGTGGTCCAGGCGGTCCAGGTCTTCTAGGATCGCCATCTCCGCACCGCAAAGACCTTCTTTCTCGGCGCGCATGCGCAGCCCGTCCTCGTCGTGTGCGATGGCACGCAGCACGGCGTCACGCTCGGCGCGGGCAGTCTCGAGGGACAGCTCCGCGGTGATCCCCACAGCCAGTGCATTCATGATCGGTTCCCTTCGTGTCGGCCGTTGCCCCCACTATGCACCGGGGCACTGACATCGCCCCGGACCACATCCCGGGCACCACGTGCACAGGAGTGTCCATCTCATCGGATGAGATGATCTCGGTCGCCATCCGAACGCCGTGCCGAGTCCGCCTATACTGGTCGATGACCATCTAGAGCGGCTGAGGGTCCTGGCTCGACGACGCCGCAGCAACCCCCCAACGGAAGCCTCCCGCGGGGAAGGGTGCTCACGCCAGGTTCGATGGAGTCGACATGCAGGCCTGCTTTTCCGCCCGGTCGTGGGCACCATGAGCACCGCTAGCCTTTTCAGTGTGCCCCTGGACCGCCCGATGATCTCGTTCGAGCTGTACCCCCCGCGCACCCCAAAGGGCGAGGCGTCCCTGCAGCGCACCGTCGGTGAGCTGGCCGCCGCCAGCCCGGACTTCTTCTCGATCACGTATGGCGCCTCGGGTTCCACCCGGGCGACCTCGCGCGAGCTGATCCGGCGGATCCTCGCCGAGACGGAGGTCACGCCGATCGCCCACCTCACGTGCGTGGGGGCGTCGGAGGAGGACCTTGGCGAGGTGGTCGGCGACCTCCTCGACGGTGGCGTCCGGGACTTCCTGGCGCTGCGTGGCGACCCGCCCGAGGGACAGCCGGACTGGCGGCCGCACCCGAACGGCCTGAGCCGGGCGAGCGAGCTCGTGGAACTGCTGCGGCGCATCGAGGCCCAGCGGTTCGGCACCGACCACCGCAGCGACCGCCGCTCCCCGTTGAGCATCTCGGTGGCGGCCTACCCCGGGGGCCGGCACGACGTCACGGGTCAGCCCGTCGTCGGCGTGAACGACGTCGCCGCGCTGCTCGCCAAGCAGGAGGCCGGCGCCGACTTCGCCATCACGCAGCTGTTCTTCGACGTGGGCAACTACACCGAGCTCGTCGAACGGGCCCGCGACGCCGGGGTGCACATCCCGATCCTGCCCGGAGTGATCCCGCTCACCGACCCGAGCCGGCTGCAGCGGCTCTCCGGGCTGACCGGCGTCCCGGTGCCCACGGATCTGCTCGCCCACCTCGAGTCCGCCGACACGGAGGCGGAGCGTTACCGCCGCGGGCTCCGGGCGAGCGTCGACCTGCTGCGCGAGGTTCTCGACGCCGGCGCGCCCGGTCTGCACGTCTACACCTTCAACTCCTCTCGCGCTGCCCTCGATCTCCTCGATGGGGCCGGCCTGCGCGGGGCGGGTGCCCGAGCCCGCGCCTCACTCGACTCCCCCACGATCGGCAAGGTTGACCATGTCTGAGCACACCCCCGCTTTCCCCGCCGCGACGATCCTCGGCTACCCGCGTATCGGGCCCCGTCGGGAGCTCAAGCGGGCCGTCGAGTCGTTCTGGGCCGGGCGCACCGGTGTCGAGGAGCTCAAGGAGACGGGGGCGCAGCTGCGCCGTCGGACGCGGCTGCGCCTCACCGAGCTGGGGCTGCGCACGGACGACGCCTCCATCCCCTCCGACTTCAACTTCTACGACCAGGTGCTCGGGGCCGCCACGCACGTCGGCGCGATCCCCGAGCGATTCGCGGACCTGCTCGACGGCGAAGGTCGCCTCGACCTTGCCGGCTTCTTCACCGTGGCCCGCGGCGAGGGTGACCGCGCCCCCCTCGAGATGACGAAGTGGTTCGACTCCAACTACCACTACCTCGTCCCCGAGATCGGCCCGGAGACCCGGTTCCACTACGCCGACGTCGCGAGCGTGGACCAGTTCGCCGAGGCACTCGCCGACGGGGTGCTCACCCGCCCGGTGATCGTCGGGCCGGTGACCTTCCTCCTGCTGTCGAAGCCGAGCGAGGCCGCACCCGAGGGCTTCTCCCCGCTGTCCAGGCTGGAGGACCTGCTGCCGGTCTACGCGCAGTGGCTCCGCGCCTTCGCCGCTGCGGGTGCGACGTGGGTCCAGCTCGACGAGCCTGCGCTCGTCTCCGACACCTGGGACGTCCCCCGCGAGGAGGTCAGGGCCGCGCTCGCCCGTGCCTACCAGGTGCTCGCCACCGAGCTCGCCCGCCCCCAGCGGCCGGCGCTGTTCGTCGCTGCCCCGTACAACCGGCTCGGGTGCGCCCTCGAGGAGCTCGCCGCGAGCGACGTCGAGGCCATCGGCCTGGACCTGGTCCGCGGCCGCCGCCCGAAGACGGACTCCGTCGCCTTGCCGCAGCTCGCCGGCAAGACCGTCGTCGCCGGACTCGTGGACGGGCACAACGTCTGGCGCACGGACCTGGACGTCGCCACCGAGAACCTCGAGGTGCTGCGCACCCAGCTCGGCCCCGACGTCACGGTGACGGTCTCGACCTCCACGTCTTTGTTCCACGTGCCGCACACCACCGCCGACGAGCCGAACCTGCCCGAGCAGCTGCGCAGCTGGCTGGCCTTCGCCGACGAGAAGGTCGGTGAGGTGCTGGCCCTGGCGGCCGGCCGGGAGGCGGCGACCGAGGCGTTCGGGAGCTCCCGCGCGGTCCAGCAGAGCCGGGCGACGGCGTCGGGCGTCAAGGCTGCGAGCGTGCGCGAGCGCGTGGCGAACCTGAGCGAGGTGGACTTCCACCGCGGCGACTACGAGGCGCGGGTCGCGGCGCAGGAGGAGGTGCTGCGCCTCCCGGCGCTCCCGACCACGACGATCGGCTCGTTCCCGCAGACGTCGGAGCTGCGCGTGGCGCGGGCCAGGCTGCGTACGGGCGAGCTGGGTGAGGCCGCGTACACCGAGGCGATGCGGGCCGAGATCGCCCGCGTGATCGCGCTGCAGGAGGAGCTCGGCCTGGACGTGCTCGTGCACGGTGAGCCGGAGCGCAACGACATGGTGCAGTACATCACCGAGCACCTCGACGGGTTCGCCGTCACCCAGAACGGCTGGGTGCAGTCCTACGGCTCCCGGTGCACGCGCCCGTCGATCCTGTGGGGGGACGTCTCGCGGCCCGAGCCGATCACCGTCGAGTGGTCCACCTACGCCGCGT
>JAENWO010000558.1 GCA_016649925.1 Actinomycetales bacterium | reverse complement strand
TCCCTCAGATCTGGATTGGCCTGCTGGACGAACCACCCGTCGATCCGGGAGTGCGACAGCCGCCCCTCGTTGAACTCGAACCTCGCCGGGCCCGACAGGGCATTCCAATCCATCTTGGTCAGCGGGACTGGGCGGATGGAGCTGAGCCCTTTCTGCCAAGATCGAGTGAGACACCCGTCCGACAGGAATAGGTGACACGCAGCCAGGGCGGGGAGAGGAACCATCCACACCATGCTCGACCCCTTGGCACTCCGCGCCCTGGTGGGCAAGACTGTGCCGATGCCAGACCCCGAGGTCAGGGAGCGTCCGGTCCGCCGGCACTTCACCGCCGAGTACAAGCGCCGGATCGTGGAGGAGGCCAACGCCGCCACCGAACCTGGCGTCGTCGGCGCCCTCCTCCGCCGCGAGGGCCTGTACAGCTCGCACCTCACGGAATGGCGACGGCTGTACCGGGTCGGCGCGCTCTCGGGCCTGACCCGACCGCGAGGCCGTCCGGCTCCCAACCCGCTGGCGGCCGAGAACGACCGCCTGCGCTCCGCCATCGACCGCCTCGAAGCGCGCCTGGTCCGGGCCGAGAAGGTGATCGCCGTCCAGGGAAACGTCTCGGCGCTCTTGCGGGAGCTCTCCCTCGGGAGCGCCGAACACACGGACGAGCGGTGATCGCCGCCGGGGTCGAGGAACTCGTCCCGGTCATCGGCACGCGGGATGCCTGTCGTGCCATGGCGGTGCCCCGGGCCTCCCACTACCGCCGCCGGCGCGGCCGGCACGAGGGGCCCCCGCGCCCACGTCCGGCTCCACCCCGGACGCTGTCCGACGGAGAGCGGACGGCGGTCCTCGCCGAGCTCCACGCCGATCGCTTCCTCGACACGGCCCCGGCTGCCGTGTACGCCACCCTCCTCGACGAGGGCACCTACCTCGCGTCGCAGCGCACGATGTACCGGATCCTCGCCGCCAACGCCGAGGTCCGCGAGCGGCGCGACCAGCTCCGCCATCCTGCCTATGCCCGGCCCGAGCTCCTCGCCACCGGACCCCGCCAGCTCATGAGCTGGGATATCACCAAGCTCCGGGGTCCCGCCAAGTGGACCCACTTCCACCTGTACGTGATCCTCGACGTCTTTTCCCGCTACGTCCCGGGCTGGATGGTCGCCACCCATGAGAGCGCCGTCCTCGCCGAGCGCCTGATCGCCGACACCGCCCGCAAGGAGGGCATCGAGCCCGGCCAGCTCACGCTCCATGCCGACCGGGGCACGTCCATGCGCAGCAAGCCCGTCGCCCTCCTGCTCGCCGACCTCGGGATCGAGCAGAGCCATAGCCGGCCCCACGTGAGCGACGACAACCCGTACAGCGAGGCTGCCTTCAAGACCCTCAAGTACCGGCCGACCTTTCCGGACCGCTTCGGCTCGATCGAGGATGCCCGGGCCTTCTGCGCGGACTTCTTCACCTGGTACAACACCGTCCACCGCCACAGCGGGATCGGCCTGCTCACCCCGGCCGACGTCCACGCCGGACGGGCACCCGAGATCACCGCGGCCCGGGCGGTCACCCTCGACGCTGCCTACGCAGCGCATCCCGAGCGCTTCGTCCGCCGGTCGCCCACCCCTCCGGCGGTCCCGACTGCGGTCTGGATCAACTCGCCGAAACCGAAGGAGGAGCGACCTCAGTAATCTCCACCACCGGGTGTCTCATTGGGCTTGACAAGTTCCG
>JAENWO010000095.1 GCA_016649925.1 Actinomycetales bacterium | reverse complement strand
GTCCATGTCCGGGATCGAGGTGAGGGCGCCGAGGCCAGTACCGAGGAGCGAGAAGGGGGCAAAGCCGGCCACCAGCCCGCGCTCACGGGACAGCCCGTAGGCGTCGGCCACGGCGGCGCACATCCTAAAAAGGCGCTCGTGGGTGTACACGACGCCCTTGGCCGGACCGGTCGAGCCCGAGGTGAAGAGGATGGCGGCGTCGGCGTGGGCGTCCGGTTCGGGCGGGAGCGTTGCGCCGCCCGCGGCGAGCTCTGCGCCGCCCGCGGCGAGCTCTGCGCCGCGGGCGAGGAGCTCCTCCACGGTGCCGCTGAGTCCGAGGGCGCGACGGCGCACGCGGCCAAGGGTCGTCGCGTCGCCACGGGCCTGAACTCGCTCGGGACGGGTCGCGGCGCCATCGGCCCGCGGCTCCGAGAGGAGGCGACGGCCGGGCCACCGGAGCAGCCGGGCACCGACCAATGCTCGCTCGATGCCGATGATGTGGTCCGGTGCGCTTCCGCGAACGGCGAGGGTGAGGCCGCGGGTGCCGAGGCCGGCATCGGCGAGGATGACCACAGCCCCCAGGCGCAGACACGCGAAGAGCGCCGTGGTCAGGTCGACGCCGGGGGGAACCAGGAGGCTCACCCGGTGACCCGGACGCACCCCGGCGTCGTTCAGTCCGAGCGCCAGGTGGTGGACCCGGGATGCCAGCTCCGACCAGCTCACCGTCTCCCGACCGGCCGCGTGCAGGGCGACGATGGCCGGGTCGTGTGAGCCGGCCTGGTCCAGCAGTGCCCCGTACACGGGTCGATAAGGGGCGGGCTCGTCGCTCGCGGACCGCGCGCTCGAGGGCGCCGTTGCCTTCGGCACGGCGCGGGAGTGACGTGCCGCTGTGGTGGAAGGGAGCGAGGCAAGGTCCGCTGTGGTGGAAGGGAGCGAGGCAAGGTCCGCAGTGGTGGAAGAGAGCGAGGCAAGGTCCGCTGTGGTGGAAGGGAGCGAGGCAAGGTCCGCACTGCTGATCGGGCGGCTGGAGGCGAGCTCCGCCGTCGTGCTCGGCAAGGCGTGCGCGGCGAGCCAGCGCATCACGGTGCCGGCGACGTCGGCGTCCTCGACCACGAGGTGTCCGGCGTCGGAGAAGCGATGGACGTCGGCGTGGGGGAGGCGGGCGATGAGGTCGCGGAGGTAGCGCTCGTCGAAGACGGGGTCCTTGGCCCCCCAGATGAGCAACGCCGGGACCGTGAGCTCGGCCACCCCGGCGGCGATGCGGGCGAGCTCACGGTGACTGGGGTGTGCGGCGTCGACGGGGATGTCCGCGACGAACGCCCCGATGCCGTGGCGGTCGTGGGCCGTGCGGTAGGGGGACCGGTACGCCCGCATCACCTCATCAGCCAGAGGTGGGCGCGCGAGTCGGAGCGTGACGTCGAGAAAGGCCGGAGTCAGCGTCGTCGCCACGCTGTGCACGCCAGGACGTCGGGCGAGGCGTAGCAGCGAGGGCACCTTGACCTCCGCCGGCTGGTGGATCGCGGTGTTCGTCAGCGCCAGGCCGGCGAGCTCGCGAGGATGGTCGACCGCCCACCCCGTGGAGACGACGCCACCCCAGTCGTGGCCGAGGATGACGACTCCGAGCCTGTCCCAGCCGTCGCCCGACAGGCCGAGAGTGTCGGTGAGATCGCCGAGCTGGCGCACCCGGTCGGCCAGTCGGTGATCGGCGCCAGTGTGCTCGGAGAAGCCCATCTCGAGCTGGTCGACGGCGACGACCCGCCACCCGGCCCGGGCCCCGGCGTCGAGCACGGAGCGCCACAGGTAGGACCAGGTGGGGTTGCCGTGCACGCAGAGCAGGGTTCCGCGTGGGGTGGTGGAGTCCGGCAGGGAGGCGGCGTTGTCGAGGTAGTGCCAGGTGTGCCCGCTGACGGTGATCCGCCGGGACCACCCGGGTGCGACGCCGGGCCATCCGGTGACAGCGGGCGCCAGGCGCACGCCGTCGGTGACGCTGCCTGTCACCACGCCAGCTCGAGCATGGTCGTGTTCAGGCCAGATCCGACGCCCAGGCACATCACGCGATCACCGGGGCTGAGCGTCGCGGCCTGCTCGGAGAGCGTCATGGCGACGGATGCCGGGCCGACGTTCCCCCACCGGTCGAAGGTGATCGGAACTGCTCGGGGGTCGAGCCCGACCGCCTCGATGATGGCCTCGGTGTACGGGGTGGAGATCTGGTGGGTGACGTAGCGATCCAGGCTCGACCAGCGCCAGCCGTGCCGCTCCGCCTCGTGCCAGGCATCGGTGACCAGCTTGAGGCCGGCGTCGAGGAGACGCCTCGTGTCCGTGGTCATCCTGCCGAAGGAACCGACGCACAGCCCGTGGTGCTCGGAGCCGGCGCGGGAGACGCCGCCGAGGATGCGGTGCCCCTTCGGGCGGCGTGACGCGTGGCCGAGGACCGCAGCCGCGGCGCCGTCGCCGAGGGTGAGAGAGGCGAACTGGTCGGTGTAGTCCTGGCGCGTGACGGCGTCGTCGGAGAGTCGGCGCAACGTGTCCTCCTGGGTGCGGCGGACGTCCTCGGCGTTGACGATGACCGCGTACTCGATCTGGCCATTGTCGATCATGCTCGAGGCGAGCTGCATGCCGTTGACGAAGCCGAGGCACGCGTTCGTGATGTCGAAGTTCAGGGCGGAGGAGGGCAGCCCCATCTGGTGGTGCACACGCACGGCCACCGAGGGCTCGAGATTGGTGCGGGAGACCGACGTGTTCAGGAGCAGGCCCACCTGGGCGGGGTCCACCCCGGCCTCGGCGAGCGCCTTGCTGCCGGCCTCGGCGGCCTTGTCCTCGAAGGAGGTGCCCGGTTCCCACCAGCGCCGCTCCCGCACGCCCGAGACGCGCTCGAGCAGGTTGCTCGGGAGCCGCAGGGCCCGCCTCGTGGGAGTGAGCCGTTCCTCGAACTCCGCCGAGGTCACGATGACCGGCGCCTCGATGTGCGACAGGCCGATGATGGCGCTGTCGGTGTAACGGAACGTCGCGTTTCCCTGTGGTCTCACGACCCAAGGTTACGGCCGACGCGGCCCAGGCTGCGGAGGGTTACCTGCGCTCCGATCTCGTTCCAGTAGACGTCTCCGGCCTTTGCGGACGGTCTGCTGGATGGCGGCCTTCTCGCTGACGTCGTCTCCGGGAACACGGTGACGGCTCCGGTCACGGTGCCGGTGGAGGCGGGTTGGCCAGCACCGGCACCGGGTCCACCCCGGGCGTGGCAGCGGTCCTGATGACGCTGCTCGGCGCTGCGCTCGTCGCCGGACGCAGTCGCCTCATCACTCGGTGAGGAACAGGGACGGCGACGTACCGCTCGGGTGCGTCGCCGTCTCCATGGGCACCTCTCACCATTCGCACCCGGTCCCTGCGCCGCTAGCGTGAGGCCCAGGCATGTCGGAGCCGGCCCTCGGGCCGGCTCCGATCCGGGGCTTTGGTCAAGGGAGGCGATGTGGCCGACGTCGAAGTGGTGACGTCGGAGGTGCGTGCCGCGGCCGGCAAGGTCGGGCAGGCCGCCGACGGCGTTTCCGCCGCTGCGCCGGCGTCCTCGCTCGACAAGATCCCGGCCGCTCTCCCCGGCGGCACGGCAGCCGCTGCGGCTCGCGAGCTGGCGACGGCGTGGAAGTCGCGGTTCAGCGACTGGCACGAGGACGCCGTCGGACAGCAGGACAACCTCGTGGCCAGCGCCGCCACCTACGACGGCCACGACGAGGCAGCCGCTGGGAAGCTCGCCCAGATGGGTCCCCGACCTATGGCCGGTGGGTAGCGCCATGGCGACGATCGGCCAGGTGCTGTCCTGGGAGCCGAGCGTGATCGGCGACGCGGCGGACGCGCTGGTGAGCCGGCGCCGGAGCCTGGTCGAGCTGCAGGACGAGATGGACGCGGGCGCGCCGCCGTCGTCGTGGGCGTCGGGCGCCGCGACCAAGGCACGCGGGACGCACCGGCGCCTCTGGCTGCGGCTCGCCGACCTGATCGCCGAGGTCTCGCAGGTCGCGACCGCGCTCGACATCGCGCAGGTCGCCCTGGGCCGGGCGAAGACCGAGCTGCAGGAGACCCTCACCTACGCCGCCGGCAACGGGTTCTCCGTCGACACGAGCAGCGGTCGCGTCTCGGACAGCATGTGCGTGGTAGAAAAGGCGGCGGCCGACCGTCGGGCGATCTGTGACGAGATCGTCGACCGGATCGAGCAGGGGCTGCGCAACGCCGGCCATGCCGACACGGAGCTCGCCGAAACGCTCCGGCGGGCTGCCATGGAGAACGTGGACGGCGGGACGTCCAGCTTCGGCGACGCCTCCACCCGTGGGGCCGACGGCGGTGGGCGGGACCTGCTCGCACCGCCTGAGGGCGGCAGCGCCCACGACCAGAGCGCGTGGTGGGAGGGGTTGACGCCCGACGAGCAGCAGCAGGTCATCGCCGAGCACCCTGAGTGGATCGGCAACACGGACGGCATCCCGGCATGGGCCAGGGACCGCGCGAACCGCGGTCTCATCGGCGACTACCGTGGCGAGCTCGAGTCGGAGCAGAAGAGTCTGGAGAAGCTGGGCCTCGGCCCTCCGGTGAACCAGTACTTCCTCGGCAAGCTCGGGACGGTGGAGGACAAGGTCAAGGGGCTGGACGCGGTGGAGCACACGCTCGGGCTCGGGAACCGTCAGCTGCTGCTCCTGGACGTCACCGGCGAGGACCAGCTCAAGGCGGCGATCGCCTACGGGGACATCGACACCGCCGACCACGTTGCCGTCTTCACGCCCGGCTTCACCAGCACCGTCGCCGGCAGCCTGGGCGGGTCCGACCGTGAGATGCGCGAGATCGCAGAGCGGGCCGCGGCCCAGGCGGACAAGTACGGCGACGGCGGCACGGTCGCCACGGTGACGTGGCTCGGCTACGAGGCTCCGCAGTGGGACACCACGCTCGACCCGAACCGCAGCATCGCGGGCGAGGGCGCGGCGCAGGTCGGAGCGAAGGACCTGGCGTCGTTCTACAACGGCATCGACGCCTCGCGGGACACCGACCCGCACCTGACGGCGCTGGGCCACTCCTACGGGTCGCTCACCACGGGCCTCGCGCTGCAGAACCAGACCGGGGTCGACGACGCGGTGATCTTCGGCTCGTCGGGGATCGGGACCAGCCACCTGTCCGACCTCGACATCCCGGACGACCACTTCTACCGGATCGAGGCCCGCCGCGACGTGGTCGCCGACCTCGGGCAGTTCGGCATCGACCCGAGCCACCTGGACGGCGTTCGGGGGCTGTCGGCCGAGGCGGAGGAGATCGGTGGCACGCGCTACGCCGAGTCCCTCGGCCATAGCGAGTACCTGCGCAACGACACGACGAGCCAGCACAACATCGCCTCCATCGTCGGCGGTTCCCCGGACCGGATCGTCGAGGACGGCGGCAAGGGCATCGGCGACATCCTCAGCTGGCCACTGCCGTGGACCTACTGATGAGCACGAGGGACGGGTACCGGTGAGCAACGACGCCGGTGTGAGCAACGACGCCGGTGTGAGCAACGACGCGAGGCCGTCGATGGAACACGTCCTCGGCCACTACACCGCCATGCGCACCGAGATGATCGGTGCGCTCACCGTGGCCCTCGGGGAGAAGCAGTGGGGCGGCTCGCCGAACAGCCCCGGACCCGGTCGCTCGGCCGCGGGCGAGGGAGATCCGGAGGCGGAGGCCGTGGGCCTGGTCACCCAGTCCTTCCAGGGCACGTACCCACCGGGGGAGTGGCGCCGCGCCGCGGACATCGTGACCGCCGTCGGGCTCCGGCACGGGTTCACCGAGACCGGCACGATCGTTGACCGCCCGGGCGACATCGAGGTCTACGGTGACGACGTCTACGGCGGTCGCTACGTCTTCGGGATGGCCGTCAACACCATCCTCGGCGTGAGCACCGGCGGGCACCGGTGGGACCAGAGGCCGCCCGACGAGCCGACCACGGACGACGGCGGCTCGTCCGCCTGACGGCTCGTCCGCCTGACGGACCGGACGCCGTCGGGAGCGGCGCACGTCTCCCACCCATGGTCCGAGCGTGGGCGCCAGCACCGACCGAGGGACCACGATGACCGCCACCCCCACCCCCGCTGGCGACCGCCGGCTCCTGACCTACGAGGACCGTCGCGAGCACGAGGACTTCATCACCGGCGACGACGACCGGATGGATGCCGACGGTCGTCCGAAGAACGGTGCCCCGATGCGGTTCAGCGGCGTCCATCGGGGGGAGGCTGACGTGATCGCCGCCGCGCTGCGCGCCGCCGCGGCGGTCGCGGAGGCACGCAGCTGACGATCACGCTCCCAGCTCCGGGCTCCGCCGACTCGCACCGGCGTATCCTGGGCAAACGTGGCCCGGTTCGTGGCGCTCGAGCTGGGGTGGACGCCCCACCGCTGATCTCAGCATCCGGGACGGTTCTGTCCGGCCCCACCCGTGCACCGGTCGGCGCGGCACGATGAGGATCCGCCGATCGAAGGAGCCACCATGACCGTCACGGACGCCCGGATCGCCGCCGTCACCGAGTGGGAGACGTGGCACGCCGGCAGGGAGGAGCAGCTGCGTCAGCCGCACGACTGGCTGTCCGTGAGCGGCTACCTGTGGCTGCCCCGGAGCGCGGCCGCGCTCCCCGGTCTCCCGGGGCGGTGGTGGGCCGACGACGACGGGGCGCACGTCCGCGCACCGGCATCCGAAGGCGCACGCCTGATCGACCCCGACGGCGCACCCGGCGAGGTGCTCGACGGCGAGGCAGGCGAGGTGCTCGACGGCGAGGCAGGCGTGAGCGTCGGCGAGGCCGGCTCCTCCCGCTTTCTCCTGACGGCTGACGACGTGCTTGTCGAGGTGGTCGTGCGCGGCGGGTTCTACGCTGTCCGGCTGCGGGACCCGCGCACCGAGACACGCTCGGCGTCCGACGGCGTGCCCACCTACGACTACGACCCCTCCTGGGTGGTGGACGTGACCACGGAGGTCTACGACGAGCCGCGCCCGACGAGGGTTGGCACCGCCGCGCCGGGCCTGGTCCAGGTGGCGAACGCCGTCGGGGAGGTCAGCTTCGAGCGGGACGGCGCGACGCACCGGCTCGTCGCCGTGGGCCACGGGCCGTCCTGGGCGGTGCTGTTCTCCGACCGGACGTCGGGAGTGACGTCCTCGGCCTGGCGGATCGTGGTCGTCACGGGTGAGGCGGCCACCGGCCGTGCCGTCCTCGACCTCAACCGAGCCGTGAACATGCCGTACGCGTTCACCGACTACGGCACCTGCCCGCGGCCCGTGGACGGCAACCGGATCGACCTGTCGGTCACCGCGGGAGAGAGGGCTCCGGCCGGCCGGAGCGGGGTCCCTGGGGAGGATGCGCCCACCCGCGTGCCCGCGGTCCAGCCGGCCTGAGCCGGTGGCCACGGGGCTACGCCGAGGTCGCGGCTGACCGCACCGTGAGGACGCCGTCGCTCGGGATGTCCGCGCGCGCCACCGAGACGGGGAACCTCGCCGGCGGCGTGATCTGGAGCGCGTACACCGTCTGGGCCGAGCCCGGTTCCTGACCCCCGGCACCGCATCCGGCCGGTGTCCGCCCCGAGCTCACCTGCTCGGGGTGGACACCCGCTCCCGCGACGACGACACTCGCCTGATGAGCGTGCCCAGGGTGGTCTTCGTCTGCGTGAAGAACGGCGGCAAGTCGCAGATGGCTGCGGGGCTGATGCGGCAGGTGTCCGGTGACACGGTCGAGGTCTCGTCGGCCGGCACCCGTCCCGGCGTGGCACTGAACACGCTGTCCGTCGAGGTTCTCGCCGAGCGGGGGATCGACATCTCCGCCGAGCGCCCGACGCTGCTGACGCCCGAGGCCCTCAGAGCGGCCGACGTCGTGGTGGTGCTGGGCGACGAGGCACACGTCGATCCGGTCGAGGGGACCGCCGTGGAGACCTGGGAGACGGACGAGCCGTCCCTGCGCGGCATCGACGGCGTCGAGCGGATGCGCCTGGTGCGCGACGACATCGCGACGCGGGTGCGCGACCTGCACGCCCGGCTCGTCGGCTAGCCGTCCGGATCGCTGACGCGGCGCGATCGCGGCCCGTGCACCGGGACGAGACCTGCTCAGGTGTCGTGGTCCGCCTGGGGATAGGGATCGGGCTGGCGCGGGGTACCGGCGGTCATCCGCCACGGCAGGAGCAGCCAGAGGCCGAGCAGGACGACGGCGGCGACGGTGGCGGCCGTCCATCCCGCTGCCGTGCCGATGACGACGTCGAAGAGGAACAGGACCGTCCCGGTCACCACGAGGGCGAAGACTACGAGGCCGACCCGCGCCAGCCGGTCCGCCACCCGCACGAGCTGCGGCTTGCGGTGTCGTTGGAAGAGCACCCGGTGCAGGCTCACCGGCGCAACGATCAGCGCGGTCGCGAGCACAGCGAGGGCGACGAGCACGAGGTAGACCCGCACCTGGTCCGGCCGAAGGTCCGTGAAGCGCTGCTGGAACGGGAGCGTCAGCAGGAAGCCGGTAAGGATCTGGGTGCCGGTCTGCGTGACCCGGAGCTCC
>JAENWO010000451.1 GCA_016649925.1 Actinomycetales bacterium | reverse complement strand
CCCGGAGGAGCCCTTGGCATGCGGGTCCTGATCACCAACGACGACGGAATCACCTCGGCGGGCCTGACCCTGCTGGCGCACGTGGCGCTGGACGCCGGTCACGACGTCATCGTCGCGGCCCCGAACCGGGAGTACTCGGGGTACAGCGCGGGGCTGAGCGGGGAGGATGACGAGGGCAAGCTGCGGACCTCGCCGGGCCGCCCGCCCGGCCTGAGCGAGCAGGTGGAGTCGATCGCCGTGCACGCCAGCCCAGGGCTGATCGCCTACGCCGCCGGGCTCGGGGCGTTCGGCGCCCGTCCCGACCTTCTCCTCTCCGGCGTGAACCTCGGGCCGAACGTGGGACCCGCCGTGGTCCACTCCGGGACGGTGGGCGCCGCCATGTCCGCCGCCGCGCAGGGCATTCCCGCGATGGCCACCTCCATGGCGTCCGCCGCACCGCAGCACTGGGAGACCGCGCGCCTCGTGATCACCGAGGCGTTCGCCTGGATGACGTCCCACGCCCAGGACGCCCGGGTCCTGAACATCAACGTGCCAGACGTCGCCCCGGAGGACCTCCTCGGGCTGCGCGCGGCTCCGCTGGCCACGTTCGGCACGGTTCCGGACACCGTCGACCACCAGGTGCGCAAACTGCTCTTCGACGCCCTCTCCGACCTCGGGGGGACGTTCGAGGACGGCACCGACGCCTACTACCTGGCTCGCGGATGGGCCACGGCATCGCTGGTCCGGGCGACCACGCACGACGAGACCGAGGCGACCCTGCCCACGTTCACGCGCCAGGGCGCGCAGCGGTAGCGTTGCCGCCATGACGTGGTTGGTGACCGGCGGGGCGGGATACATCGGTGCGCACGTGGTGCGCGCGTTCCAGCGGGCGGGGATCGGCGTCGTCGTCCTGGACGACCTGTCCAGCGGCCACGAGAGCTTCGTGCCCGACGGCGTCCCGTTCGTCCGGGCGTCGATCCTCCAGACCGAGGTCGTCGCCCGGACACTGGACGAGCACAACTGCATCGGCGTGGTGCACGTGGCGGGGTTCAAGTACGCGGGCGTGTCCGTCCAGCGGCCGCTGCACACGTACGAGCAGAACGTCACCGGCACCCTCGCGGTGCTGGAGGCGATGGCCGAGACCGGTGTCGAGACGATCGTGTTCTCCTCCTCGGCCGCCGTGTACGGCACGCCGGACGTGGACATCGTCACGGAGCAGACGGCCACGGCGCCGGAGTCCCCGTACGGGGAGTCCAAGCTCATCGGAGAGTGGCTGCTCGCCGACCAGGGGCGCGCGACCGGGCTGCGGCACACCTCGCTGCGGTACTTCAACGTCGTCGGCTCGGGCCCGCCGGAGCTGTCCGACACCTCACCGCACAACCTGTTCCCGCTCGTCCTGGATGCCCTCGTGGCTGGGCGCACCCCGCGCATCAACGGCACCGACTACCCGACGCCCGACGGCACGTGCGTGCGCGACTACATCCACGTGACCGACCTCGCCGATTCCCACGTAGCCGCCGCGCGCGCCCTCTCGCAGGGCCGGGAGCTGCATCCGGTCTACAACCTCGGTAGCGGCGACGGTGTCTCGGTGCGCCAGATCATGGACACCATGGCCGCGGTCACCGGGATCGCGTTCGAGCCCGAGACGGCCCCTCGACGTCCGGGCGACCCGGCCCGGATCGTGGCCTCCGGCGAGGCCGCGGCGCGTGACCTGGGCTGGCGGATGAACCACTCGCTCGAGGACATGGTCTCCAGCGCGTGGGAGGCCCGACAAGCCGATTCGCGCTGACCCTGGCTCGGCGCTGACCCTGGCTCGGCGCTGCCGATCCACCGCGGGCGGGGTGACCCTCAGGCCCAGCCGAGCTCGTGCAACCGGGCGTCGTCGATGCCGAAGTGGTGGGCGATCTCGTGGATCACGGTGACTGCGACCTCCTCGGAAACCTCATCGGCGCTCTCGCACATCCGCAGCGTCGGGTTGCGGAAGATCGTGATCCGGTCGGGTAGCGACCCGGCCGCCCACCACTCCCCCCGCTCGGTCAGCGGGGTGCCCTCGTACAACCCGAGCAGGTCAGGGTCCTCGGCCTCCGCGGGCGGCTCGTCCTCGACGAGGACGACGACGTTGTCGATGTGCCGGGCGAGCTCCTCCGGAATGAGGTCCAGGCCCTCTCCGACGGCGTTCTCGAACTCCGTGAGCGACATCTCGATCATGGGCAGCAGTCTCTCATCAGGTCCGGCGATCCCTGGGTCGACCGCGCGCGCCGGTGCCCCCTTCGGGCGAAGCTCCGCCGTCGCGCCGAGGGAGCCCGAAATACTCGTGGTGAGGTGCGCCTCGCCCCCTCCAGGTGCACGACGTCGGGCTCCCCGAACTGACGGACCAGTGCTGCATTCCGTGCCTGCTGCCTACTTCCTCATCGTCCCCGGCCGCCCCGAATCGGCTTCCGGGAACGGTTTTGGCGAACCGGCGGTGCCTACCGTATGCTTTCAGAGGTCTTGGGGCGGCTTCCGGCGTCACGGGCGCTCACAGCACCACGGGCCCCCATCGTCTAGCGGCCCAGGACCCCGCCCTTTCACGGCGGTAGCACGGGTTCGAATCCCGTTGGGGGTACGAACGACAGCATCACCCGCACCATCCGCCTCATCTGAGGCCCCGTAGCTCAGTTGGTTAGAGCGCCGCCCTGTCACGGCGGAGGTCGCCGGTTCAAGT
>JAENWO010000459.1 GCA_016649925.1 Actinomycetales bacterium | reverse complement strand
TCGCCGGCGCTCCGCTCGAGGGCGCTCCGCTCGAGGGCGCTCCGCTCGAGGGCGCTCCGCTCGAGGGCGACCCCTCCGACTGAGCGGTCCCTCCGGATGCGCTCCGGCGCCGCGCGGGTGATGGTGCAGGACCGAGGAGAAGGAGGCGGCTGATGCCCGGCAATCGGGACCCAGGCCCCAGCGTGAGGGACCCCGAGCTCTACGAGGAGCTCCGCGACGAGGGCAACTCCAAACAGAAGTCCGCACGGATCGCCAACGCCGCCGCGAACACCTCACGCTCCGCCGTCGGGAAGAAGGGCGGCAAGGCGGGCGACTACGAGGACTGGACTGTGGACAAGCTTCGCGACAAGGCCCGCGACGTCGGCATCGAGGGACGCTCCACGATGAACAAGGCCGACCTGATCAGGGGGCTGCGCAACTCCTGAGTCGCGCGTGTGGCTTCGGTGAGGACGTGGCGCTGGCCTAGGCTGTGGCCAGCCCCGTGATGCTGTCAGCACTTCCGCGCGCCGTACGAAGGAAACCGCATGACCTCCCGCTCCACCGCCCTCGCGCTCGGCGCCCTGCTCGCCGTCGGGCTCCTCGTCGGCTGCTCGGATCCCTCGCCGGAACGGAGCGGGGGTAGCGAGAGCTCCGCCCAGACCGCGACGGCGACGCCCTCGGAGTCCGCGACGCAGGACGCCGGCCCGGCCAACGACGAGGACATCGCGTTCGCCAGGGCCGTGCTGGAGTACCACGCGCAGAGCCTGCAGATGCACCAGATCATCGAGACCAAGGCCGGCGTCACCGCGGACGTCGTGGCCCTGGCCGGCGGCCTGTACAACGGGCAGGCCTCCGAGTCCGAGCAGCTTGCCCTCCTGCTCCAGAGTTGGGGCGCCGACGCCACGCCGGGCGCCGACGCCACGCCCGGGATGCTCACCGAGGAGCAGATGTCCGCCCTCGCCACCGGGGCCGGGCCGGAGTCCTCGATCCTCTACCTCCAGGGCATGATCGCCCACCACGAAGCCACCATCGCGCTCGCGGAGGACGAGGTCAGCGCCGGGGAGAACCCCGGCGCGATCGCCGTCGCCCAGGGGATGATCACGTCCCAGGAGCAGGAGCTCACCGAGATGCAGCGGCTCCTCGTCGAAGCCCGGGCGGTCACCGTGCCGTCCGATGCCGCCACCACGGAAGGCTGAGCCGATGCGGATCATCGTCACCGGAGGAACCGGGATGCTCGGCACCGACGTGTGCCGCGTGCTCACCGACGCGGGCCACGACGTGCGGGGGACCTCTCGCGACGACCTGGACATCTGCGACCCGACGGCGGTCGCCGTCGCCCTGGACGGTGCTGAGCTGGTCGTGAACTGCGCCGCGTGGACCGCCGTGGACGACGCCGAGACGCAGGAGAGCGCGGCGTTCACCGTGAACGCCGTCGGGCCGCAGCTGCTCGCCCGGGCGTGCTCCGCGCACGGGGCCCGGCTGGTGCAGATCTCCACCGACTACGTCTTCGACGGGAACGCCACCGAGCAGTACGCGGAGGACGCGCCGCTCGCGCCCCGCTCGGCGTACGGGCGCACCAAGGGTGCGGGGGAGTGGGCCGTGCGGGCCGAGACCGACGACTACTGGATCCTGCGCACCGCGTGGCTCTACGGCGCGCACGGGCCGAACTTCCCGCGGACGATGGCGCGGCTTGCGGCCGAGAAGGACTCGCTCTCCGTGGTTTCGGACCAGGTGGGGCAGCCCACGTGGACGGCCGACGTGGCCGACCTGATCGCGCGGCTGGTGGCGGCGGACGCCCCCGCCGGCACCTACCACGCGACCTCACGGGGCAAGGCCTCGTGGTTCGACTTCGCCCGGGCCGTGGTGGGCTCCGCCGGGCACGACCCGGAAAAGGTCAAGCCGACGGAGTCCGCGTCCCTCGTGCGGCCCGCTCCCCGGCCGGCGTGGTCCGTGCTGGGTCACGACGCGCTCGTGGCCGTGGGTGTGGACCCGATCGGGCCGTGGCAGGAGCGCTGGGACGCGGCTGCCGCGGCGGTGCTCGGCTGAAACCTCTGCCGTCGGGCTGTTTCGCCGAAAGAGCGGGCCGTGGCCGCGTGTGTCGTGCCCGTTTGCGAGAGTTCGACTCGTGCCCGCGTACCCAGAGGTGGATGTCTCGGGCTGGGCCGTGGACGCGATGGAGCCGGGCGGCGCCGAGGGAAAGGTCTGGGTTCGCGAAGGAGCTGTCGATGACCGAACGGCGCCACGCTGGCTCTTCAAGGCTCAGGGCACCGGATACGCCAGGATCGGCTCCTCGCTAGATCGTGTGGGCGGGCTGGTTGTGCTTCGTCCATGATGTGGCTGGTTCCGGTGGTGTAGCCGGGCGGTCGATGGAGGCGGTGGGTCTGCTGGACGGGCTGGATCTGAACGAGATGTTCGGGGCAGCGTTGGGGCTGGCCGTGCCGTGGCGGGTGGTCTCGGTGGAGTTCGACCAGCAGGCCGGTCGGCTCGATATCGGGCTGGACTTCCCTCGTGCCGCCCGGTTCCGGTGCCCGCAGCCGGGGTGCGCCGAGTCGGCGTGCGCGGTGCATGACACGGTGGACAAGACGTGGCGGCATCTGGACTTCTTCCAGCATCAGGCGTTCGTGCATGCGCGGGTG
>JAENWO010000121.1 GCA_016649925.1 Actinomycetales bacterium | reverse complement strand
CGACACCGCAACCGAGACGCCCACCGAGACGCCCACCGCGGGCGCGCCTGCCGTCGGCGTGACCGACACCTCCGCTGACGGCAGCGTCGTCGGGGTGAGGACCGGGACCAGCCAGGCGCCGACCGACACGTCCTCCGACACGGCGACCGAAGCAGCGCCGACGGACCCGGCCACGGATACCCCGACCCAGGCTCCGACGGACACGACGCCTCCCACGCAGGCGGAGATCGAGGCGGCTGCGAAGATCGCTGCTGACTCCAACGCCGACGGCGTCATCTCCGCGGAGCCGACCGCGGCACCGACGAGCGCCAGCGACCAGGCGTGGATCACCGAGCAGATCCTCTACGACTTCTACACCCTCGACTGCACAGACCCGGCGAACCGCGTCGGTGGCGGCGGGGACGACCCCGACACGGCGCTCGTGGCGTGCTCACGGGACGGCTCGGCGAAGTACATCCTCGGCCCGATGGAGATCGCGGGCACGGAGATCGCCTCGGCGAGCTCCGGCCTGCAGGTCACCCCGCAGGGCACCGTCACGAACAACTACGCCGTGCAGCTGAAGTTCACGAGCGAGGGCGGCCAGACGTTCAGCGCCGTCACCACCCGCCTCTCCAGCCCCGAGAACGTCTCCGCCGGGACCAACCGGTTCGCGATGGTCCTCGACGGCCTCGTCATCTCCGCACCGAGCGTGACCGAGACGATCCCCAGTGGACAGGCCGAGATCAGCGGCAGCACTGCCAACCCGTTCAGCCGCGAGGAGGCAGTCGACCTCGCCAACAAGTTGAACTTCGGTGCCCTGCCGATCACGTTCGAGGTGCAGAGCGAGGAGCAGATCTCGGCGACCCTGGGCACCGAACAGCTCGAGCGAGGACTGCTCGCGGGACTGATCGGGCTCGCGCTCGTAGTCGTCTACTCCCTGTTCCAGTACCGGGGCCTGGCCATCGTCACCGTCGCGAGCTTGATCGTCGCTGGCACCATGACGTACGGCGTCATCGCGCTGCTCTCGTGGCTGCAGGGCTACCGGCTCTCGCTGCCCGGCGTCGCCGGCCTGATCGTCGCGATCGGTATCACGGCCGATTCCTTCATCGTCTACTTCGAACGCATCCGTGACGAGGTCCGAGAGGGCCGTCGGCTTGAGGCCGCCGTCGAGCGGGGCTGGGCTCGGGCCCGTCGCACGATCCTCGCCTCGGACGCGGTGAACCTCCTGGCCGCCTCGGTCCTGTACTTCGTCGCCGTCGGCGGGGTCCAGGGCTTCGCGTTCACCCTGGGTCTGACGACCGTGATCGACCTCGTCGTCGTGTTCCTGTTCACCCACCCCATGGTCCGGCTCCTGGTCGGCACGAAGTTCTTCGGTGCGGGGCACAGGTTCTCCGGCCTGGACCCCGAGCGCCTCGGCGCTTCCGGCTCCGCGTACCGGGGACGGGGGAACTTCCGCAACCCCGAGGAGCGAAGGACCATTGCCGAGCGGCGTCGGGCGGAGGTCGAGCAGTCGTCCGGCGGCGACGCCCCCCCACCGGGGTCCGACGAGACCGAGTCGGTCTCCGCGACAGCTGTGAAGGATGGTGAGCGGTGATGGTCAACTTCGCGCAGTTCGGCAACGAGCTCTACACCGGTAAGCGTTCGTTCGACATCGTTGGTCACCGCAAACGGTGGTTCCTGATGGCTCTCGGGCTCATCCTGCTCTCGACGCTGCTGCTTACCGTGCGGGGGATCAACCCGGGGATCGAGTTCCGGGGTGGCTCGGAGTTCACCATCTCCGGCACCCAGGTGCACGAACAGCAGCCGGCCCACGACGCGCTCGCGCAGATCGACCCCGAGCGGGTCGCGCGCGTGTCGACGGTCGGCAACTCAGCGGTCCGCGTGCAGACCGAGCAGCTCACCGACCAGCAGACCTCGGAGCTGCGCGGTCTGCTGGCCACCGCGTACGCCGTGCCCGAGGCGGACGTCACCTCCTCGTTCGTCGGGCCGACCTGGGGGAAGGACGTCACCGGGAAGGCCGTCCAGGGCCTGGTGATCTTCCTTATCCTCGTCACCCTGGTGATGGCGCTGTACTTCCGGCACTGGAAGATGGCCGTCGCGGCTCTCGTCGCGTTGATCCACGACCTGATCGTCACTGTCGGCTTGTACGCCGGTGTCGGGTTCGAGGTCACGCCGGCGACGGTGATCGGGTTCCTCACCATCCTCGGCTACTCGCTGTACGACACGGTGGTGGTGTTCGACAAGGTGCGCGAGAACACTCTCGGCGTGCAGGACCAGACCCGCTACACCTATGCCGAGGCGGCGAACCTGGCCGTCAACCAGACGTTCGTCCGGTCCATCAACACGTCCGTGGTCGGCATCCTCCCGGTGGCATCGATCCTGTTCGTGGGTGCCTTCCTGCTGGGCGCCGGATTGCTGCGCGACATCGCGTTGGCGCTGTTCATCGGCATGATCTTCTCGACGCTGTCCTCGATCTTCCTCGCTACGCCCCTCGAGGTCGCGTTGCGTGAACGGGACCCGGACATCGCGGCTCACACGGCGAAGGTGCTCGAGCTGCGGGAACGGCGCGTGGAGGAGGCGCTGGCGTCTGGGCAGGACCGCGAAGTAGTGCTCACCGGGCCACGAGCGGGCGGGCTGACCGCCGGTACGCACCTGGGCACAAAGGCGCAGCCCAAGCGGCGCAAGGCGAAGCGGTGACACGCGCCCCGGTGGCCACAGGGCTCCACGACCTCGTGCGTGCCCGGGTCCGGGACGTGCCGGACTTCCCCGAGCCAGGCGTGCTGTTCCGCGACATCACCCCGCTGCTGGCGGACGGTACGGCGTTCTCTGCCGTCATCGGCCACCTCGCTGACGCGTTCGGTGGCGAGGTGGACGCGATCGCCGGCATCGAGGCCCGTGGCTTCCTCCTGGCGGCTCCGCTCGCGGTGGTGCTCGGCGTCGGCGTCATCGCCGTCCGGAAGGCCGGCAAGCTGCCGCCGCCCACCTTGCACACCGCCTACGACCTGGAGTACGGCACCGCGGAGATCGAGGTGTCCCCGGCCGGGCTGCGGGACGGCTCGCGCATCGTGCTCGTCGACGACGTGCTCGCCACCGGTGGCACGGCCGGCGCGGCCGCTCGGCTGCTCGAGCAGGCCGGGGCCCGCATCGTGGCCCTCGCCTTTCTCATCGAGCTGGCCGAGCTGGGCGGACGGGCGGCCCTGGGCGACCGCTCGATCCACTCCCTCGTCACGTACTAGTCCCGCCAAGTCGTAACATGGCGCGATGAGCGAGGACACGGCCGTCGGCGTCACGCCGGAGCCGGGAAACCGGGGTGACGACCCCGTGGTGCCCGGTTCGCGGGTGCGCTCCCGGCTCGTCCGGCTCGGCTCACGAGGCCACACCGGGTCACCGGCGATCGAGCCGCTGATCCGCGCGGTGCGCAGCAACAACCCCAAGGCGGACATCGCGATCCTCGAGCGCGCCTACGCCGTTGCGGAACAGGCGCACCGGGGTCAGTCCCGCAAGAGCGGTGACCCCTACATCACCCACCCGGTCGCCGTGGCCACCATCCTCGCCGAGCTCGGCATGACGCCGCCCACCCTGGCCGCCGCGCTACTGCACGACACGGTCGAGGACACCGCGTACAGCCTGGAGCAGTTGCGCGCGGACTTCGGTGAGGAGATCGCGCTCCTGGTCGACGGCGTCACGAAGCTGGACAAGGTCTCCTACGGCGACGCGGCGCAGGCGGAGACGGTCCGCAAGATGGTGGTCGCGATGGCTCGCGACATCCGGGTGCTCGTCATCAAGCTCGCCGACCGCCTGCACAACGCCCGCACCTGGAAGTACGTCTCCAGCGCATCGGCGGCCCGCAAGGCCCGGGAGACGCTGGAGATCTACGCGCCCCTTGCGCACCGGCTCGGCATGAACACGCTCAAGTGGGAGCTCGAGGACCTCTCGTTCGCGACCCTCTACCCCAAGGTGTACGAGGAGATCGTCCACCTCGTGGCGGAGCGGGCCCCGGCTCGCGAGGAGTACCTCTCTATCGTGGCGGACCAGGTCTCCGAGGACCTGCGCGGAGCGAAGATCAAGGCAACCGTCACCGGACGGCCGAAGCACTACTACTCGATCTACCAGAAGATGATCGTGCGGGGCCGCGACTTCGCCGACATCTACGACCTCGTCGGGGTCCGGGTCCTGGTCGACTCGGTCCGGGACTGCTATGCGGCACTCGGGGCGCTGCACGCGCGCTGGAATCCGGTGCCCGGGCGGTTCAAGGACTACATCGCGATGCCCAAGTTCAACATGTACCAGTCGTTGCACACGACGGTGATCGGGCCGAGCGGCAAGCCGGTCGAGATCCAGATCCGCAGCCACGACATGCACCGGCGCGCGGAGTACGGCGTGGCGGCTCACTGGAAGTACAAGGAGGTCGCCCGCAACACTGTGAAGGGCGACTCCGACGCGGACGCGATGCCGTGGCTGCGTCAGCTCGTCGACTGGCAACGGGAGACCTCCGACCCCGGCGAGTTCCTCGACTCGCTCCGCTTCGAGATGTCCGGGGCCGAGGTGTACGTCTTCACGCCGAAGGGGGACGTCCTCGCCCTGGCGGCCGGCTCCACCCCGGTGGACTTCGCCTACGCCGTCCACACGGAGGTGGGGCACCGCACCGTCGGGGCACGCGTGAACGGACGCCTGGTGCCGCTGGAGTCGACCCTGGAGAACGGCGACACGGTTGAGGTCTTCACCTCCAAGGCCGAGGGTGCGGGACCCAGCAGGGACTGGCTGACGTTCGTCAAGAGCCCCCGCGCCCGCAACAAGATCCGCTCCTGGTTCACCAAGGAGCGCCGCGAGGAGGCCGTCGACCGCGGCAAGAACCTCATCGCGAAGGCGCTCCGCAAGCAGAACCTACCCATCCAGCGGCTGCTCAACCATGACACGCTCGCCGGCCTCGCCGACGAGATGCGCTACCCCGACGTGTCATCCCTGTACGCGGCCGTCGGCGAGGGACAGATCTCTGCGGCGAACGTGGTGCAGCGGCTCGTCGTCACACTCGGCGGGGAGCAGGGCACCGAGGAGGACCTGGCGGAGGCGACCCGTCCGGGCCGGCCTGCCCCGCGGGCGCGCGGGGGAGACCCGGGCATCATCGTCAAGGGCATGAGCGACACCGACATGTGGACGAAGCTGGCCCGCTGCTGCACCCCTGTGCCTGGGGACCCCATCGTCGGGTTCGTCACGCGTGGGTCCGGAGTCTCGGTGCACCGTGCGGACTGCAGCAACGTCGACGGGCTGCGGCACGAGCCGGAACGCATGATCGAGGTGGAGTGGTCACCGAACGCGCAGAGCGTGTTCCTCGTCCAGATCCAGGTGGAGGCGCTGGACCGCAACGGCCTTCTGTCGGACGTGACGAAGGTCCTCTCCGACAACCACGTGAACATCCTGTCCGCCAACGTCGCGACCTCCCGGGACCGGGTGGCCATCTCGAGGTTCGTCTTCGAGATGGCCGAGCCCTCGCACCTCGGTCACGTCCTCAAGGCGGTCCGGAACATCGAGGGCGTCTTCGACGTGTTCCGGCTGACCGGCTCGAGGACCGCCCCGGCCGACGCCTGACGGCGCCCCACCGAACCCAAGCCACCACTCGTGCGCTTGGGGTTCCTCAGCGGGCGTCGTCCGCCGCCCGCAGGACCTGCGCGAGCCAGGCCTGGCGAGCCTGGAGCGCTTCGGTGGCCTGCTTGATCCGATCGGTGTCACCCGACGCCTTCGCGGTGGCGAGGTCGTCCTCGAGCCCGGAGATCGCCGCCTCGAGCTGCGCGGCGGCACCCTCGGCCCGCGCACGGACCTGCGGGTTCGAACGCTTCCACTCGTGCTGCTCGCCGTCCCGCACGGCCTGCTCGACGGCGCGCAGCCGGCCCTCGACCCGCTGGACGTCCGCACGAGGCACCTTGCCCGCGGCCTCCCAACGGTCCTGGATGCCACGGAGCGCCGCCTTGGCCGCACGCAGGTCGCGAACCGGAACGAGCGCCTCAGCCTGAGCGAGGATCTCGAGCTTGACCTTGAGGTTCTCGGAGAACTCGGCGTCCGTCTGGGCGTTCAGCGCGTTGCGAGCCTCGAAGAAGGCGTCCTGGGCGCCACGGAACCGGGCCCAGAGCGCGTCATCGTCCTTGCGGGAGGCTCGGCCTGCGTTCTTCCACTCCTCCATGAGGTCGCGGTAGGCGGCGGCCGTCGCCCCCCAGTCGGTGGACGTGGCTAGCTGTTCGGCTCGCTCGATGAGCCGCTCCTTGGTGGCCTTGACGTCACCGTGCTGCTTGTCCAGCTCTGCGAAGTGCTGACGTCGGTTGCGGTCGAACTGGGAGCGCGCGTGGGAGAAGCGCTTCCAGAGGGAGTCCTCGGAACCACGGTCGAGCCGGACGCCGGTCTTCTGGGCATGCTTCCACTGGTCGAGCAGCGTGCGCAGCTCCTCTCCCTGCTGGCGCCACTGCACTCGGGCCGGGTCAGCCCCGGCGATCTGCTCGGCGCGCTCGACGATCGTCGTGCGTTCCGCGAGGCCCTTCGCCTTCGCTGCCTCGCGCTCGGCCGTGAGCGCCCTCCGACGCTCGTTGGCCTCGATGCGAAGTGAGTCGAGCTGCGCGCGCAGCCCATCAAGGTCACCCACCACGGCGGGCTCCTCCAGCGCCGTCGTGAGCGTCTGGAGCGTGCTGTCGATGTCCTTGGTGCTGAGCTGTACCAGCCGCGCGCCGAAGAGAGCCACCTGTGCCTTCAGGTCGAGGAACCGGCGGATGTAGAGGGACAATGCCTCGTCCTCAGCCACTTCGGGGTACTGGCCGACGACGCGTTCTCCGGCGGACTCCCGCACGGATACGGTGCCGTCCGCATCCACGCGACCGAATGCCGCTGCGCGCGCGACCTCGGCCGGGTCCAGCGGGGGAGTCGTGTCGGCGGGGGCGACGACGGTGGGGGCTGCCGCCGGAACGACCGCGGTTGTCGGCAGTCCAGGACGCGATCCCGGGCGCGGCATCGGACGCGGAACGGGTCTGGGCGCCGGGGTTGTGGGTTCGGCCGGGCTGGCCTCCTCCGTTGCGGGTTCGGCCGGGCTGGCCTCCTCCGTTGCGGGTTCGGCCGGGCTGGCCTCCTCCGTTGCGGGTTCGGCCGGGCTGGCCTCCTCCGTTG
>JAENWO010000140.1 GCA_016649925.1 Actinomycetales bacterium | reverse complement strand
CGGCCGGTCCTCGCTCGTCGACGGCTACGCGACCATCGACCACGGTGAGGCATGGCTCGAGGGCGTGCACATCCCCGAGTACACCGAGGGCACCTGGACCAACCACGCACCGCGCCGCAAGCGAAAGCTGCTGCTGCACCGCCGTGAGATCGAGGAGCTCGAGCACGAGAGCCAGGCCAAGGGGCGCACGATCGTCCCGCTTGCCCTGTACTTCGTCGACGGTCGCGCCAAGGTCGAGATCGCCCTGGCCCGCGGCAAGAAGGAGTACGACAAGCGCAACACCCTGCGCGAGAAGCAGGAGAATCGCGAAGCCCAGGCTGCCATGAGCCTGCGGCGGCAGCACGGAGCACACTAGCTGGCCTACGGCCGGCTAGTGCGGTGCGCTCTCCTGGAAGGCGTTCGTGATCGGCAGGCGCCGGTCGCGGCCGAACGCCATCGAGGTGACCTTCGGGCCGATCGGGTACTGGCGCCGCTTCCACTCGGCGCGGTCCACCAGGCGCAGCACGAGGTCCACGACGTCCTCGCTGAACCCCGAGGCGATGAGGTCCTCGCGGCCGAGGGCGCGCTCCACGTATGCGTCCAGGACGTTGTCGAGGATCTCGTAGTCAGGCAAGGACTGGTCATCACGCTGCCCCGGGCGGAGCTCGGCCGACGGCGGCTTCGTGATCGAGCTCCACGGGATCGGCTCGGTCTCGCCGCGCTCGACGGCGAGCTCGTTGCGGAACCGGGCCAGCTCCCACACCCGCGTCTTGGACACGTCCTTCAGCGGGGCGAAGCCGCCGACGGCGTCGCCGTAGATCGTGGAGTAGCCCACCGCGAGCTCGCTCTTGTTCCCGGTCGCCAGGACGAGGTGGCCCTCGGTGTTCGACAGCGCCATCAGGATGACCCCCCGCATCCGCGCCTGGAGGTTCTCCTCCGGGACCCCGCTCAGGTGCAGCTCGCCCTGGAACGCGTCCACCATCGGCGCGATCGCCTGGACCCGGTAGTCCAAGCCGATGCGCTGCGCCGAGTCCGCGGCGTCGTCCTTGGAGTGGTCCGAGGAGTACACGCTCGGCATCGACACCCCGACGATGTTCTCGGGCCCGACGGCGTCCGCCGCGATCGCTGCGACCAGCGCCGAGTCGATTCCTCCGGACAGGCCGAGGACGACGGAGCGGAAGCCGCTCTTGGCGGCGTAGTCCCGAAGGCCGAGCACGACGGCGTCGTACATCTGCTTCGTGTCCGAGTCGGTGCCGGTGATGGCCTTCTCCTCGACGGCGGAGGTGGCCGGCTTGCCGAGGTCGACGACGAGCAGGTGCTCGACGAACGTGGGTGCGGCCCCGAGCAGCTGGCCGTCGACGTCGAGGACGAAGGATCCGCCGTCGAAGACGAGGTCGTCCTGGCCGCCGATGAGGTTGACGTACGCGACCGCGCTCGAGAGCTCGGCGGCGCGCTGCTTCGCGAGCCGCACGCGCAGGTGGCCCTTGCCGCGCTCGTACGGGGAGCCGTTGAGCACGAGGAGGAGGTCGAGGTCATCGTCCTCGAGCTGCTCCACCGTCCCGCCGTCCTGCCAGATGTCCTCACAGATCGCCAGGCCCACGCGAGCGCCGTCGACCTCGATGACGACGGGCTCGGAGCCGGAGGCGAAGATGCGGAACTCGTCGAAGACGCCGTAGTTGGGCAGGTGGTGCTTGGTGTACAGGGTGGCCACCTCGCCGCGGTGCAGCACCACAGCGGTGTTCGTGGGTCGGCCGTCAGCGGCTGTCCCGAGCGACCCGGCCACCACGAACGCCTCGCCGACACCCGCCTCGGCCAGCTCGGTGGACAGCCGGGCGGTCCGCTCCGCCACGGCGCGCTGGAAGGACCCGCGCACGGCGAGGTCCTCGATCGGATATCCGGTGAGGACCATCTCGGGGAACGCGATGAGCCGGGCACCGCCGTCGGCCGCCTTCTTCGCCAGCCGGATGACGGTCTCCGCGTTGCCGTCGAGTTCACCGACGGTCGAGTTCACCTGGGCGAGCGCGACACGTAGGGTGGTCATGGACCCTGAGCCTAGGGCCGCACCTGACATGATGGGATTTGGCCAACGGGCATGATCCGGCCTGGATCCCTGACGAGCAGGAGCGGTGCATGGACAGACAGCAGGAGTACGTGCTGCGAGCGATCGAGGAGCGGGACATCCGCTTCATCCGCCTGTGGTTCACCGACGTGCTCGGGATCCTCAAGTCAGTGGCGATCGCGCCGGCGGAGCTCGAGGGGGCGTTCGCCGAGGGCATCGGGTTCGACGGCAGCTCCATCGAGGGGCTCGCGCGCGTCTCCGAGTCCGACATGATCGCACGGCCGGACCCCAGCACGTTCCAGGTTCTGCCCTGGCGCGGAGGCAAGATGGGCACCGCGCGCATGTTCTGCGACGTGCTCACCCCGGACATGGAGCCCGCCATGGCGGACCCACGCAACGTGCTCAAACGGGCGCTCGCGAAGGCGGCGGAGGCCGGCTTCACGTTCTACACGCACCCCGAGATCGAGTTCTACCTGTTCGAGCCGCAGGAGACGGAGACCTCCCCGGTGGTCCCGATCGACAATGCCGGCTACTTCGACCACGTCGCACGCGGCTCCGGCCACGACTTCCGGCGGGCGGCGATCACGCTCCTCGAGTCGATGGGCATCTCGGTGGAGTTCTCCCACCACGAGGCCGGCCCCGGGCAGAACGAGATCGACCTGCGGTACGCGGACGCCCTGAGCACGGCGGACAACATCATGACGTTCCGTTCGGTGGTCAAGGAGGTCTCCCTCGAGCAGGGCTTCACCGCGTCCTTCATGCCCAAGCCGATCGCCGGGCAGCCGGGCTCGGGCATGCACACCCACCTCTCCCTCTTCGAGGGGGACGCCAACGCGTTCTACTCGCCGGGCGCGCAGTACCAGCTGTCCGCGACGGCGCGCTCGTTCATGGCCGGTCTGCTGCGCCACAGCGCCGAGATCACGGCCGTGACCAACCAGTTCGTCAACTCCTACAAGCGACTGTGGGGCGGGCAGGAGGCGCCGAGCTACCGCTGCTGGGGGCACAACAACCGCTCCGCGCTGGTCCGCGTCCCGATGTACAAGCCGGGCAAGAGCCAGTCCGCGCGGGTGGAGTACCGGGGACTGGACTCCTCGGCGAACCCGTACCTTGCGTACGCACTCATCCTGCGGGCGGGGCTGAAGGGCATCGAGGAGGGTTACGAGCTGCCCGACGAGGCGGAGGACAACGTCTGGGAGCTCTCCGACGGTGAGCGCCGCGCGATGGGCATCGAGCCGCTGCCGGGCAGCCTCGAGCAAGCCGTCGTGGCGATGGAGGCCTCCGAACTCGTCGCCGACACGCTCGGGGAGACGGTCTTCAACCACTTCCTCGCCAACAAGCGCCAGGAGTGGGTCGCCTACCGCTCGCAGGTGACGCCGTACGAGCTGTCCCGGATCCGGCAGATCTGACACCGATGCTCCCCATCTGCACGCACTGCCCGCACTGCCCGCACTGCCCGAACCGCCCGCACTGCCCGCACTGCCCGCACTGCCCGAACTGCACGAACTGCACGAACTGCACGAGGACCACGTGAGCCGGTCCGGTTCGCTCGCCGGCACCCTCGTCCGGTCCGGGTTCGCGGATGCGGGGCGTGCGGAGCGGATGCTCGAGGAGCCCTTCATCGCCGCGGTGTTCGAGCGCGCCGCCGACCAGCACGTCGGCGGCGACCGGTCCGGCGACAGCCTGCTGATCGAGGCGATCGCCCGGGCCGCGGATCCCGACCTGGCCCTGCTCACCCTCGCTCGGCTGGGCGAGGCGGCGAGTGCGGACCGGCGCGAGAGCCTCACCGCACTGCTCGCCGACGCCGGTGCTCGGCGCGCGAACCTGTTCGCGGTGCTCGGTGCGTCCGCCGCCCTCGGTGACTGGTTGGTGGCCCACCCGGACGACGTCGAGCTCGTCGTCAAGCCCCGCAACGGGGTGGCCGCGGATCCGTCGAGCATGCGGCGCCAGCTGCTCGAGGCCGTGGGCGCCGACCCCGACGCGGCGGTTCCGGTGGCCGCCGCGAAGGCCGCCGACGGCGCGCTGGACGAGCTGCGGCGCGCCTACCGGCGCACGCTGCTGACGATCGCGTCCGAGGACCTCGTCTCCGCCGATCCGGAGGCGTTCCAGCCCGAGGTGGCGGCAGCGCTGGCGAACCTCGCGGCCGCCGCGCTGGAGGGCGCCCTCGCCCTCGCCCGCGCCGAGGTGCCCGACCATGGGGCGGGCGTGCGCCTGACGGTGCTCGGCATGGGCAAGACGGGTGGCCGGGAGCTCAACTACATCTCCGACGTCGACGTGATCTACGTCGTCGAGCCGGCCCAGGGGCACACCGAGGACGAAGCGCTGCGGGTGGGTGGCAAGCTCGCCGCCACCCTGGCCCGGATGTGCTCGATGTCCTCGAAGGAGCCGGCGCTGTGGGAGGTCGACCCGGCGTTGCGGCCCGAGGGCCGCAACGGCCCGCTGGTGCGCACCCTCGAGTCCCACGTCTCCTACTATCGCCGGTGGGCGAAGACCTGGGAGTTCCAGGCCCTGCTCAAGGCCCGCCACGTCGCCGGTGACGCCGAGCTGGCACAGGCGTACCTCGACGCGACCCGGCCGATGGTCTGGGAGGCGGTCGGCCGGGAGAACTTCGTCGAGGACTCCCAGGCGATGCGTCGCCGGGTGGAGGACAACGTCCCGGTGGCCGAGGCCGAGCGTCAGATCAAGCTGGGGCGGGGCGGCCTGCGAGACGTCGAGTTCACCGTCCAGCTGCTCCAACTGGTGCACGGCCGCGTCGACCCCTCGATCCGCTCTGCGAACACGCTCCAGGCCCTGGCGGCGCTCTCCGCCGCCGGGTACGTGGGTCGGGACCACGCCGTCGAGCTGGGGGAGTGCTACCGGTTCCTGCGGCTGCTCGAGCATCGCATCCAGCTGTTCCGGCTCCGGCGCACGCATCTCATGCCGACCGCCGTGGAGGACCTGCGCCGGCTGGCCCGGTCGGTCGGCATGGCCGCCGAGGGCGCCGACGGCCTGGAGCAGCGGTGGCGGGCCACGCGGCGTCACGTGCGCCGCCTGCACGAGGAGCTGTTCTACCGGCCACTGCTGCCCGCGACGGCGCGGCTCTCCGCGGACGACGTCTCCCTCGCTCCGGAGGCCGCGATGGCCCGGCTCCAGGCGATCGGCTACCGGGACCCGGTCGGAGCGGTGCGCCACATCGCCGCCCTCACCGAGGGACTCTCGCGACGCGCGGCGATCCAGCGGCAACTCCTGCCGGTCATGCTCGGCTGGCTGGCCGACGGTGCCGATCCCGACGGCGGGCTGCTCTCCTTCCGCAAGCTCTCCGAGGAGCTCGGCTACACGCACTGGTACCTCAAGCTCCTCCGCGACTCCGGCGCGGCGGGTGAACGCCTCGCACACCTGCTCTCCTCGAGCCGCTACGTGGCCGACGGGCTGACCCGGTCCCCGGAGGCAGTGGCCTGGCTCGGCGACGACCGCGAGCTGGAACCACTTGCGCCTGCTGCCCTCACGGCGAGCATGCGGGCGATGCTCGCCCGCAAGGACGAGCCCGTGGGGGCCAGCCAGGCCGTGCGCTACCTCCGGCGGCGGGAGCTGACCCGCGGTGCGATCCTCGACGTGCTCCGCGAGGTGCCCTGCAGCACGAACGTCGCCGTGATCGCCCCGGCGGCGGACATGGCGCTGGCGGGGGCCCTGCGGATCGCGACCGCCGAGGCGTCCAGGACCCTCGGGCTGGAGGAGCCGCCGTCGCACTTCCTTATCGTGGCGATGGGGCGGCTCGGCGGCCGGGAGATCGGCTACGCGAGCGACGCCGACGTGCTCTTCGTCCACGACCCCGTACCGGGCGCGGAGCCGAGGCTGGCGCAGGACTGGGCGGTGGCCGTCTCCGCCGCGGTCCGCTCGCTCCTCGGGGACGTCGGGCCGGAGCCGGCGCTGCCGGTCGACGCGGCCCTGAGGCCGGAGGGCCGGCAGGGTCCGATCGTCCGGACGTTGGCCTCGTATGCGGAGTACTACGCCCGGTGGGCGCAGGGCTGGGAGCGTCAGGCGCTGCTGCGGGCGCGGCCCGTGGCCGGGGGCGAGGCGCTCGGTGAGCAGTTCGTGGCGCTGATCGACCCGCTGCGGTACCCGGCCGGTGGGATCCCGGCCGCCGAGGTGCGCGAGCTGCGCCGGATCAAGGCGCGCGTGGAGTCGGAGCGGCTCCCCCGGGGCGTGCCGGCCACCCACCACCTCAAGCTCGGCCGCGGCGGGCTCAGCGACGTGGAGTGGACGGCTCAGCTGCTGCAGCTGCGGCATGCGGGGGAGGCGACGGCGCTGCGCACCACGTCGACGCTCGGGGCGCTCGAGGCCGCCCGCAGCGCCGGACTGCTGGACGCGGAGGACGCGGAGCAACTCACCGACGCATGGGAGCTCGCCTCCCGGATCCGCAACGCGATCGTGCTCTCCACCGGCCGGGCCAATGGCGCGAAGGTCGACGTCCTGCCGTCCGAGCGGGGCGAGGTGTCCGGCGTCTCCCGGCTGCTCGGCTACGGCCCCGGACACGGCGCCGACCTGGAGCAGGACTGGCTACGGGCGGCCCGGCGCGCGCGCGCCGTTGTCGATCGGGTCTTCTTCGCCTAGCCGCGGCGCGGCGCCAGACCGGGGGGTGGG
>JAENWO010000363.1 GCA_016649925.1 Actinomycetales bacterium | reverse complement strand
TCGCGGTCCGCACGCACGCCGTCGCGGTCCGCACGCACGCCACCGCGGTCCGCACGCACGCCACCGCGGGTGTCGGGGCATGAGTACCGACGCCCTGGGTGACCTCGAGCGGCTGTTGCGCGAGCAGGACGAGCCACAGCTCAACCCCGAGGAGTACAAGCAGGTCTTCCGTCGCCACCCCGCCGGCGTCGCCGTCGTGACGCTCGCGGGTCCCGAGGGGCCGGTCGGGTTCACCGCGACCTCCGTGATCTCGGTCTCCGCCGATCCCCCGCTCCTCGGCTTCGTCATCGCCTCCACCTCGTCCTCCTGGCCGGCCGTGCGCTCGGCGTCGACGGTGGCGGTGAACTTCCTCGGCGCGGGTTCCCGTGCACTCTCCCAGCGTTTCGCCACGCGCGGCGTTGACCGCTTCGACGGCGCGGCGTGGACCGCTCTGCCCACGGGCGAGCCGATCTTCGACGAGGCGACGACCTGGGTCCGCGGACGCGTCATGCAGCGCATCCCGGCGGGCGACAGCTACCTCGTCACGCTGCGCGCGCTCACCTCCGGGGCCCCCCGCGCGGGTGCCCCGCTCGTCTACCATGATCGCTCCTACCACCACATCGGGGGGCACAGCGAGCTGGAGTGAGGCCCGACGGCGTCACCCGGGCTGGGACGACCGGCACGGGTTGGCCGCCGGTCACGACCAGTCGCCGAGATACGTGCGGGTCGCTTGGTCCACCGCCACCGAGTAGGTCCAGTCGGTCCGTTTCGTCGCGCCCCGGGCCTGCCAGCCCTACTGCTCGCTGTGCGCGAGCACCTGGACCCCGTGCGGCACCCACGGCCCGGCGATCGGGGAGAGGAAACCGATATCCGAGGCGACCGGCCGCCGTCGGGTCTCGTCGGCCGCGCAGACGGCGGAGCGAATGCCGCCCGGTGGTCGGACCCTTCGGCCAGGATGGCTGGTGAGCGGCACCGGTTGCCGAGTCCAGAGCAGGAGGTCTGCGGCAGTGAGCTACGCCGTCGTCGATGTAGAGACCACCGGGTTGCGGCCCTCCTGGCACGACCGGATCGTCGAGGTCGGCGTGGTCCTCGTGTCGTCGACGGGTGAGGTCGAGGACACCTGGTGCACGCTGGTCAACCCCGAACGTGACCTCGGCCCGCAGGAGATCCACGGGATCAACTCCGCCGACGTCCTGGCCGCACCCACGTTCGCTGACATCTCCGGGACCCTGACGCATCTGCTGCGCGGCCGCATGTTCGTCGCCCACAACGCCCGCTTCGACGCCGGCTTCCTCACCGCGTCCTACGGTGGCTTGGGCCATCGGATGCCGATAGACCACTCGACGGCGCTGTGCACGATGCACTGGTCGAGCAGGCTGATGCCGGAGGCGCCGCGCGCCCTGGCCGGTTGCTGTGCCTATGCAGGTATCACGATCGACCGGCACCACTCGGCGATGTCGGACGCTGCGGCAGCCGCCGCCCTGTTGCAACGGCTGCTCGAGCTGGCCGGGTTGCCACGCCGTGGTTCGTCCGGTGCCCTGAGCGGAGGGCCGGAAGTCGAGGCGTGGACACCGCCGTGGATCGAGGCTCTCCGTCACGCTGCGGCGGCGCCCTGGCCTGAGCTGCTCGATCGAGGCTGCGCGTGCGTGATGCGAGGTAACGCGATCGCTCGGCAGGTACCGTACCTGTCCCGACTTGTCGACTCGCTGCCGGCCGAGCCGGGTAGCCTGGCGCAGACCGATTATCTGGCACTGCTCGACCGCGCCCTGATCGACAGGCTCCTCTCCGTCCGGGAGCTGGAAGCGCTCGTGGCGACCGCCCACGACCTCGGCATCGACCAGCCGGCTGCGCTCGACCTGCACCGCACCTACCTGCGGGCGCTGGCCACCGCGGCATGGGGTGACGGGATGGTGACCGACGACGAACGCGACGACCTGCACGCAGTGGCGACCCTGCTCGACCTCGCGCAGTCCGAGGTGGACCTTGCTCTCGAGGAAACCTCGGTGCACCGCGACATGACCACCTCGGCGGAGGTGCCGCCACCGGTGGCCGTGGACCACTTTGCCTTGAGTGTCGGCGACCTGGTGGTCTTCACCGGGCAGATGACCCGGTCCCGGGAGTACTGGGAGGACCGGGCGGTCGCTGCCGGGCTTGTCCCCCACGCAGCCGTGACGAAGAAGGTCCGGCTCGTCGTGGCGGCGGACCCGGACTCGCTCTCCGGCAAGGCCCGCAAGGCTGCCGGATACGGCATCCCGATCGTGGCGGAGGAGGCGTTCGCCAGGATGCTGGTCCGGTAGATCCCGCTGCTCTTGGTGGCCCCGCTCCGCACGGAGCTCGCCGGGGTGCGGTCGCACCCGGTCACGGTAGCGGTCCTGGCCGTCGGCGTCGTCCGATCCGCTCGGAGAGTGGGCCGCTATGGGCGTGGCGGCGCGCCGTCGGGGGCTCGTCATCATGCTCGCCTGCCACGCCACATTCGCCCGCGGGCGCCCCGGCCGAGAGCGGACCGCCTGGCGCGTGAGCGACCCACGCTCCGTGAGCGACCCACGCTCCTAGCGGCGGAAGGACCGGGTGACCACGAGGTCGTCCCGGTGGACCACCTCGCGGTCGTTGCCGTCGCCGAAGCGTTCGCGCAGCTCCCCCGAGGTGCGGCCCATCCGTTCGGGGAGCTCGTCCGCGGAGTAGGCGACCAGGCCGCGGGCCACGACGACGCCGTCGGGCCCGGAGAGCTCGACGGGGTCACCTGCCTCGAAGTCCCCCTCCACCCCCACGATCCCGGCGGCGAGCAGCGACTTCTTGCCCTGGGTGATGGCGCGCACCGCGCCGTCGTCGAGCACCACGCGCCCGCGGGTGTGGGCGGCGTGGGCGAGCCAGAGACGGCGGGTCTGGATTCGACGGCCGGTCGAGGAGAACCAGGTCCCCACGTCCTCTCCCGCCAGTGCGGCCGCGGCGTTGGCTGCGCTCGTGAGCACCACCGGAACACCGGAACCGGAGGCGATGGCGGCGGCGTCGAGCTTCGTCACCATGCCGCCGGTGCCCACGGTGCTTCCTCCGCTGGTGACCTCGATGCCCTCGACGTCCTGCGGACCGTCCACCCGGGCGATCCGGCGTGAGCCCGGCCGGGACGGCGGCCCGTCGTACAGCGCGTCGACGTCGGTGAGCAGCACGAGGGCATCGGCGCGGACGAGGTGGGAGACGAGTGCGGCCAGCCGGTCGTTGTCGCCGAAGCGGATCTCGTCGGTGGCGACGGTGTCGTTCTCGTTGACGATCGGGACGACGCCGAGGGCCAGGAGCCGGTTGAGCGCCCGCTGGGCGTTGTGGTAATGGCTGCGCCTGATGACGTCCTCGGCGGTGAGCAGCACCTGGCCCACGTGCAGCTGGTGGGCGGCGAAGGCCCGCGTGTAGTGGGCCACGAGCAGCCCCTGGCCGACGCTCGCCGCTGCCTGTGCCGTCGCGAGGTCCTTGGGCCGGCGGTTGAGGCCGAGCACGGTCAGAGCCGCCGCGATCGCGCCCGACGAGACGAGCACCACCTGCCCCCCGGCCGCGCGACGCC
>JAENWO010000341.1 GCA_016649925.1 Actinomycetales bacterium | reverse complement strand
GCCAAGCGCGCGGAGCAGGAGCGCGCGGCGGCCGACGCTGCCGCCCGCGCCGCGCAGGCACCCGCACCGGCTGCTGGCTCGTCGTTCGGACTCGGTGGCAAGGCCGACCAGGAGGCGTTCGACCCGGTCTCCCTCGACCTGCCCCAGGGCTTCGAGAAGTTCCTCGGCCGCTGAGGATCCCGACGTGACTGTTCCGGACAGGTCGGGCGTACAACCACCGGGCGCCGTCGTCCCTGGAGTCCTCGCTCTGTCGGGTGGGACCGCTCCAGGTGTTCCCTACGGCGTCGTGCCTGTTCCCTACGGCGTCGTGCCTGTTCCCTACGGCGTCGTGCCCCCTCGGTCGTCGGATGCCGTGGGGGCCCAGTCCGTGCCGTACGCAGCGGCGCCAGGGGGGAGTGCCGCACGGAGCGAACAGGGAGACAGTCGGCTATCCCTGTCCGGTGCCGCAGCGGTCGGCTGGATCGGTGTGCTGCTGATGGCTGCGTCGCACCTCATCCGGGTGTTCTGGGGATGGATGTGGAGAACATGAGGGACAGGAGAGCGAGATGAGTGAGCGGATCAGGCTGCGGGGCGCCGTCGTGGCGGACGCCGAGCGGGAGTACCCCGCCGTGTGGGTGCGCGACGGTCGGCTCACGCTCAACGACCCCGGCGGCTCGGCCGGTGACGTGACCATCGAGGGCTGGGTCGTCCCCGGGCTGGTGGACGTGCACTGTCACCTCGGTCTCGGCGCCGACGGCGCGGTGGACGCCGAGACCACGCTCGCCCAGGCTCGTGCCGACCTCGCGGCCGGCACGCTGCTCGTCCGCGACGCCGGCTCGCCGATCGACTCCCGCTGGCTGCAGGAGCGGGACGACACGCCGGAGCTCATCCGCTCCGGCCACCACCTCGCCCGACCCAGGCGGTACCTGCGCCACTACGCCACCGAGCTCGACGACGTCATGCAGCTGCCCGCCGCGATGGCGGAGCAGGCAGCGTTCGGAGACGGTTGGGTGAAGATCGTCGGCGACTGGATCGACCGCTCCCGGGGCGAGGACAGCGACCTCGAGCCGTTGTGGCCCGCCGATGTGCTCGCGGCGGGGGTCGCGGCGGCGCATGCGGGGGGCGCTCGGGTGACCGTGCACACGTTCGCGACGGAGACGATCGACGACGTGCTGGCCGCCGGCGTGGACTGCATCGAGCACGGGACCGGGATGACCGCCGGCCAGATCTCGGCCGCCGCGGCCGCCGGGATCCCGGTGGTCCCGACCCTGCTGCAGATCGCGCAGTTCGACGCCATCGCGGAGCAGGGGGAGGCGAAGTTCCGGCGGTTCGCCCATCACATGCGCGGGATGTACGACCGCCGCTACGACCAGGTGCGGGACTTCCACGATGCCGGGGTGCAGCTGCTGGTCGGCACCGACGCCGGAGGCACCATCGAGCACGGCCGGATCGCCGACGAGACCGCCGAGCTGGCGAAGTCGGGGATCCCGGCGATCGACATCCTGGCCGCGGCCAGCTGGGCAGCCCGCGAGTTCCTCGGGCGGCCGGGCATCGAGGAGGGTGCACCGGCCGACGTCGTGGTCTACCCCGCCGACCCGCGCGAGGACATCGCCGTGCTGGGGCACCCCACGGCGGTGATCCGCCGCGGCCGGATCGTGCGCTGAGGCGCTGCCAGAGCCCTGCGCGCCGCTGGGCGCGTGCCCATGAGATCGCCGGGCTGGTCGAGGATCTCGGCCCCGGGCCCCGGGCTGGACGCCGACCTGCTCGTCGGCGTCACGGATGCCTCCCGACAGCTGTTCGACGTCGCGCAGGTCGCCTGGGACGTCGGATGTGTCGCCGCGGCTCTCGGTGAGCACGATCGCCACCTGCATCCCGCTGGGCGTGGCGAGCCAGGCGCTGACGACGGCCTGGTTCGAGGGCGGCATCCCCGCGCTGCAGCTGCTCGTCCTGGCCGGCTACGTCGTCGTGCTCTATCCGCTTGCGGCCAAGCTGCTCCGCTGGACCTGACCCACGGCGACCGATCGGGGGCTCGCGAGGGCGCCGGGGGACCCGGGTGGAACGTACCCCCGCGCGTCTGGCAGAATGACCCGCTGTACCCGTAGGTGCCCGGCCCTCTCACCGGACAGCCCACGTGTCCCGAACCCTAAGCACCACCGGCCCCACCGGCGGCGTCCGCGGGCTCACCACACATGAACCAGGAGTGACCACCACAGTGGCCGTCAAGATCCGTTTGAAGCGTCTCGGTAAGATCCGGGCGCCGTTCTACCGTGTCGTCGTCGCAGACTCGCGCACCAAGCGCGATGGCCGCGTGATCGAGGAGATCGGTAAGTACCACCCCACCGAGGAGCCGTCGCTCATCGCGATCAACCGTGAGCGTGCGCAGTACTGGCTCGGTGTGGGCGCGCAGCCCTCCGACCAGGTCCTCGCCCTGCTCAAGGTGACCGGTGACTGGCAGACCTTCAAGGGCCTGCCGGGCGCCGAGGGCACCCTCCGGACGAAGTCCACGGACAGCGCCGGAGCGACCGAGGCCATCAAGACCGCCGAGGCTGACGCCGAGCTGCTCAAGGCCAAGGCGTCTGAGGCGAAGGCCGCCAAGGAGGCCGAGGAGAAGGTCGCCAAGGAGGCGAAGGCTGCCAAGGAGGCCGAGGAGAAGGCTGCTGAGGACGCGAGGGCCGCTGAGGCTGCCGACGTTCCCGCCGAGGAGGCGACCGAGGCGACCGTTGAGCCTGCCGAGGAGCCTGCGGGCGACGACAGAGAAGCCTCTGCGTGATGCTGGCCGACGCTCTCGAGCACCTCGTGAGGGGGATCGTCGACCACCCCGACGACGTGCAGGTCACCCCGCGCTCCTTGCGCCGCGGTGAGCTGTTGGAGGTCCGGGTCAACCCTGAGGACCTCGGTCGGGTGATCGGCCGCTCCGGACGGACCGCTCGGGCCCTGCGCACCGTGATCGGTGCACTGTCCACCACCGGACCAGTCCGGGTGGACGTGGTCGACGTCGACAGGCGATGAGCCGGCGGGCGTGAGCCCGCCGCCGTAGTCAAGGCCCGTATCCGGGTGACCGGGTGCGGGCCTGACGGTTTTCTGGGGCGCGGTCGTCGGGGGTGAGGGAAGCGGGCGTCGTGCGGGATGATGTACGTCGTGACCGAACAAGACGCCATCCAGCTCAGAGTCGCGACGGTGGGCGCAGCCAACGGGCTGCGGGGCGACGTCCGCGTCCACGTGCACACCGACGAGCCCGAGGAGCGGCTCGCAGTCGGTGCCCGGCTGGAGACCGACCCGGCCGCCGCCGGGCCCCTGACCGTCGCGATGCTGCGTCACCACCAGAACCACTGGTACGTGCGGTTCGACGGCGTCGAGGACCGCACCCGCGCCGAGGGCCTGCGTGGCGTGGTGCTCCTGGCCGAACCTCGCGAGGCCGACGAGGACGACGCCTGGTACCCGCACGAGCTCGCCGGCCTGCGGGCTGAGACCTCCGACGGTGAGCCGCTCGGGGAGATCGAAGGCATCGAGTACCTGCCGGCTCAGGACGTCCTCGTGCTGCGTGAGCTCACCGGAGAGCGCACACTCATCCCGTTCGTCGCCGCGATCGTCCCGGTGGTGGACATTCCGGGCGGCCGCGTGGTCATCGATGCGCCTGGAGGGCTGCTGGCCGGCGACGAGCCGGAGGAGGCAGGCGAGCCGGAGGAGGCAGGCGAGCCGGACGAGTCAGATGAACCGGACGAGTCAGATGAACCGGACGAGTCAGATGAACCGG
>JAENWO010000326.1 GCA_016649925.1 Actinomycetales bacterium | reverse complement strand
CGGGACGGACGCCGTCGGGCAGGAGAGCGACGCCGTCGGGACGGACGCCGTCGGGCAGGAGAGCGACGCCGTCGGGACGGACGCCGTCGGGCAGGAGAGCGACGCCGTCGGGCAGTACGAGCGGCTCGGCGTCACGCCGACCCCGGACGACGGTGTGCGGCTGAGCCCGTCCCTACCGTGGGAGGAGTCGACCCGACCGCGCCGAGGAGGGTCCGGGCCCGAGGTGACCTACGGCGCCCAGAGCCGGGCCCTGGGCAAGCACCTCATCGACGTGCACGACATGCTGCGCAAGGAGCTGACCGAGGTCCGCTCGATCGTCGCGCAGGTGCGGGAGATGACGCTCGACGTGGGGAGCGCCCGCTCCGCCCTCAACGACATGACGATGCGGCAGAACAACTGGACGCTCGGTGCGTACTGCGCGCGTTACTGCACTACCGTGACCGGCCACCACTCCCTGGAGGACGAGTCCGTCTTCCCGCACCTGCGGCGGCAGGAGCGGGACCTCGAGCCGGTGATCGACCGGCTCGAGGAGGAGCACGTCGTGATCCACGGCGTGGTCGAAGAGATCGACCGCGCGCTGGTCGCCTTCGTCGCGGACCCGGAGGACTTCACGCGGCTGGAGGCGGCCGTCGACCTCCTCACCGACACGCTGCTCTCTCACCTCTCCTACGAGGAGGAGCAACTGGTCGAGCCGCTGGCCCGGTACGGCTTCTACGCGGGACAGGTCTGAGCGAGTATCACGATTCGGTCGCTTCCGGCCCGATGGGGAGAACACTGCGGCCGCCGGCGCTACGGTTCACGAAGGGTCGGGCAGCACGCTCGTCGAGAGGGAGAACACATGAACATCAGCAGAAGACGTCGTCAGCTCTCGGCCGTGGCTGTGGCCGGGGTCTCCGCGCTCGCGCTCGGGGCCTGCTCGCCCGGCGGTTCGGGTGACGGCGGCGACGGTGGCAGCAGTGACGGCGAGACCACGACGGTGACCTTCAGGCTCTGGGACGAGGCCGCCGCGGCCGCGTACCAGGAGTCGTTCGACGCCTTCACCTCCGAGAACCCCGACGTCACCGTCGAGATCGAGACGGTGCCGTGGGCGAACTACTGGGAACGTCTGCCCCAGGACATCGGCTCCGGCACGATGGCCGACATCTTCTGGACGAACACCTCGAACTTCGGCATCTACGCCGACAACGGCAACCTCCTCAACATCACCGACGAGCTCGGCGAGGACCACGACGCGTGGACGCGGTCGATCGTGGACCTCTACACCCGCGACGGCTCCCTCTGGGGCGTCCCGCAGCTGTCCGACTCGATCGCCCTGTTCTACAACAAGGACATCGTCGACGCGGCGGGCATCGACCCGACCGCGCTGTACTGGGACCCCAGCGGTGAGGGCGACACGTTCCTCCCGGCGGCCCAGCAGCTGACCGTCGACTCCGCCGGCGTGACCGCGGCGCAGGAGGGCTTCAACCCTGACGACGTCGCGCAGTGGGGCTTCAACGCCCAGAACGACCTCCAGGCGATCTACATCGACTTCCTCGCCTCCAACGGCGGCCAGTTCCAGGTCGGCGACGACTACGCCTTCAGCTCCCCCGAGGGCGTCGAAGCGTTCCAGTACGTGGTGGACCTGATCAACACCAACCACGTCTCCCCGTCCGCGGCGGACACGAGCCAGAACGGTGACCTCGCCCGCGACCTCTTCGTCCAGGGCAAGATGGCGTTCTTCCAGTCCGGCCAGTACTCGCTGCCCGCGATGGCCGACGCCGACTTCACCTGGGGCCTGGCCCCGATGCTCGAGGGCCCGGAGGGTCGCGTGGGCGTGGTGCACGGCGTGGCCGCGGTCGGCAACGCGGCGACGGAGCACTCCGAGGCCACGGTCGAGGTCCTGCGCTGGCTCGGCTCCGCCGCGGGCCAGGAGGCGCTCGGCGCCAACGGCGCGGCCTTCCCGGCGGCCACGGACGCCCAGCACACCTTCACCGACTACTGGACCGAGCAGGGCATGGACACCCAGGTCTTCCTCGACGCCGCCGAGGGTGACAACGCCCCGGCGCCGCTCGGCCCGAACTCCAACGCCGGCCTGAACGCGATCGACCCGATCTTCGCCGAGATGTTCGCCGGCCGGATCTCGGTGCCGGACGCCCTGGCGCAGGCGCAGGACGCGGGCAACGAGGCAATCCAGGAGTAGCCCGCGCCAACGCCCGACGACGACGGCCCCGACACCTACGTGGTGGCGGGGCCGTCGTCTCGTTGCGGGACTGCGCGCCTCCCCGGGTGCGAGACGCCTCCCCCGGTGCGAGCTCAGGCGAGCCGGTCGCGCAGCCAGGCGATGTCGGCGGACTGCCCGGCGACGCCGCCGGGGGTCTCCACGACCACCGGCACGCCCGCCGAGCGGACCACCTCGACCAACCCGTCGGCAGGCAGGCTGCCCTCGCCCAGGTTCGTGTGCCGGTCGGCTCCGGAGTCGAAGGCATCCCGGCTGTCGTTGGCGTGGACCAGGTCGACGCGTCCCGTGACGGCCTTGACCCGGTCCACCAGGCCGGCCAGCTCCTCACCACCGGCGAAGGCGTGGCAGGTGTCCAGGCAGAACCCGACCGTGTCACCGCCCGAGGCCACGGTCACGGCTTCCCAGAGTCGCTCGATCCGCTCCAGTCCGCGGGCCATCGCGTTCGTCCCGCCGGCGGTGTTCTCGATCAGCACCGGCACCGCCATGTCGAGCCCCTCGATGCACTTGCGCCAGTTGTCGAAGCCCTTTCCCAGGTCGTCGCCGGCGAGCATGTGGCCACCGTGCACGATGACGCCAGCGGCGCCGATCTCCGCGGCCGCGGTGACCATCTGCTGCAGCAGCTTGCGGCTCGGGATCCGGATCCGGTTGTTCGTGGTCGCCACGTTGATCACGTACGGCGAGTGCACGTAGAGCGCGATCCCGGCCTCCTCGGCGGCCACCCTCAGCGCCTCGGCGCCGCCGGCGTAGGCCACCACCGGGCCCTTCCAGCCCTGCGGGTCGCCGAGGAAGAACTGGGACAGATCGGCTCCCCGGGCCACCGCCTCGGCGATGGGATCCTCCAGGTCGACGTGACCACCGATCGCGAGCGAAGTCATGGACCCGACTCTAGTCAGCGGCACCGTCGTCGGCCGTGGCCGCGGCCGCCAGCGTGCCCAGCCAGCGGTCCGCCTCCGCATGCGAGCGGAGCCGCACCAGCGCCAGAGCCGGCCGCTCGCAGGACATCCGGTCGCCCAGGCCGCGGTACTTGTGCCGCGTCCGCCAGGCCCAGCGCAGGATGTGCTCGGAGTCACGGAACACGTCGGTGAGGGGACCCTCGACGTTGCCGTTCCACAGCTCCTCGCGACGCAGCCGGCGCGTCACGGTACGGGCGACCACCTGCCGCAGCACCACCGCCGTCGGCAGGTCGAGCCAGACCAACAGGTCGATGCGGGCCGTCAACAGCGGCCGGGCACTGCGGTACTGCCACTCGGTGACCCAGGTGTGGTGTGCGACGAACGCCTCGACGTCGGTGCGGAACTCCGGCCGCGGCGTCCAGCCCGGCCCGTGGAAGAGGGCGTCGATCTCGACGTGCTCGATACCCAGTGCCGCCCCGATCCGGCCCGCGAGCGTCGTCTTGCCCGCGCCGGAGACCCCGGCCACCGCGATGCGTCGCGGAAGGCGCGGGAGCGGGTCGTCCGGGCCGAGGAGCACCGCGGAACCCGAGCGTGCACGGTCGCGCACCCGGCCCGTGCCCCGGCGGGGGCACGGCGGGCGCACCCAACACACTCCGAGGCGCATGCTGGGGCCATGGCTGCTCAACGATCCCGACCCGCGTGCTCGGCTCGTCCGAGAACGGCACCGCTCTGACGGTCTCCGCGCTCGGACTGGGCTGCATGGGCATGTCCGAGTTCTACGGCACGGCTGACGAGTCGGAGGCCGT
>JAENWO010000029.1 GCA_016649925.1 Actinomycetales bacterium | reverse complement strand
GGTCGAGCGGGCCGAGCGGGTCGAGCGGGCCGGGCTGTCGGCGGTGAGCACCGCGTGGCGTGAGCAGTGCGTCCTGCCGGCGACGGAAGCGGTCAGGCTCAGCCCTGCTCGCGCAGGTCGTGGGTGATCGCGGCGATCAGCGAGGCGAACCGGGCGTTGCCGGGAAGGTCCTCGACGAGGACCACCTTCTCAGCGCCGTCGGCGAGCGGCACCTTCCAGTTCGGGTACTCGGTGTCCGTGCCTGGCTGGTTCTGGGCACGGCGTTCCCCCACCGCGTCCGCCAACGAGACGCCGAGCAGGATCGAGGGCGCCCGCACGATGTACCGGTGCAGCGCCTCGACGACCTGACGCTCCGTGGGGTCCTCGGGCAGCAGGAACCGCTGCCGCAGGGCCTCGAGCATCCGCTCCCGCTCGATCTGCGCCTCGAGGCGCACCTCGGCCACGGGTTCGGTGAGCAGGCCGAGCCGGTCCCGAAGGTCGACGTGCTCCTCGGCCAGGTACCCGGCCGTCGGTGGCAGGTCGTGCGTGGTGACCGTCGCCAGGACCAGCCGGCGGTAGTGCTCCGGCGGGAGCGGCTGGTTGCCCTCGGTGCGCTCGAACCACAGGACCGATGTCCCCAGGATGCCGCGGCTGGTCAGGTAGTCCCGCACCCACGGCTCGACCGTGCCAAGGTCCTCGCCGATCACGACGGCGCCCGCCCGGTGCGCCTCCAGCGCCAGCACCCCGATCATCGCCTCGTGGTCGTAGCGCACGTAGGTGCCCTCGTCGGCGCCCGCGCCGTCCGGGATCCACCACAGCCGGAACAGACCGAGGATGTGGTCCACCCGCAGGGCGCCCGCATGCCGCAGGACGGTGCGCACGATGTCGCGCAGCGGCGAGTATGCGGTCTCGGCGAGCGCGTCGGGCCGCCACGGCGGCTGGGACCAGTTCTGCCCCTGCTGGTTGTACATGTCTGGCGGCGCACCGACGCAGATGCGTTGCGCCAGGACGTCTCGCAGCGACCACGCGTCTGCGCCCTCGGGGTGCACGCCGACGGCGAGGTCGTGCATGACCCCGATCCGCATGCCCGACGCGATCGCGGTGTGCTGGGCGCGGGCGAGCTGGGAGTCGGCGACCCACTGCAGCCAGCAGTGGAAGTCCACCCGCTCGCGCAGCTCCCGGCGCAACCGGGTGACGACGCCGGGGACGGAGCCCTCGACGGACAACGGCCAGCTCGTCTTGTCGAAGCGCTCGTGCACCGCGCACCACAGCGCGAAGTCCTCCAGGCCCTCGCCCTGCTCCCGGCGGAACCGATCGAACTCACGTTGCCGGGCCCTGGAGCGGCCGGCACCGAAGATCGTCTCGAGCGCAGGCTTCTTCGCCTCCCAGACCGCATCGCGGTCCAGCGGCCCTGGGTCGCTGTTCGTGGGGCTGATCGCCTCGAGGCCCCATTCGAGCAGGGTCCGCTGGGAGTTCGGCAGGTAGGCGACCTCGCGGATGTCCTCGGGCCGGATGTAGATCGGGTTCACGAACCGCCGCGTCGCGGGCAGGTAGGGCGACGGCGTCATCGGGACGTCGGGCTCGGCCGCGTGCAACGGGCTGATGAGGAGGAAGTCGGCGCCGAGCTCGCCACCCAGGCTGGTCAGCTCGGCGAGGTCGGCCAGGTCGCCGATCCCCCATGAGCGGCGCGAGCGCACAGAGTACAGCTGTGTCGTCAGGCCCCAGGCGCGTCCGCCGAGCTCCGGCCGCAGCTCCGGGACGTCCAGGGTGGCCGGGGTGACCGCCAGGGTGGAGCGGGCTGCATCGTCGTCATGGTCGACGCCGGCAACGATCGTGTGCCAGCCGAGCGGCAGGTCCGCCGGCAGGAGAAACGTCGCGCGCCCCACCATTCGACCGCCGACCTCGCGCGGGGCGACCCACTCGTCGACCTGGCCGAGCTCGACCTCCGTCGAGCCGTCCTCGAGCTGCACGCGAAGGCGCACCGCCGCGCCGTCGGGCACATGCACGGCGACGCGAGCCTCGGTCCCGGCGGCCATCACCACGCTCGGGGGCAGGATCCGGCGCCACGGGGCGATCTCGTGCTGCGCCCGTGAGGAGGCGATGTGCTCGGGGGTGTCCGCGGCCACGCCGAGGGCGGCGAGGACGGCTCGGATCGTCGCCGGTCTCACGGTGCGGTGCTGCCCGTGGAAGTCCCAGAACTCCGTCGCCACGCCGTGCGCCGCCGCGAGCTCGCGAAGGTCGTCGCTGAGAACGTCAGCGTTCATGTCCGGGTCAATCACAGCTGGTCCAGCGCTCCCCATCGAAAAAGTGTCTCGGTCCTGGCGGCTATACCTGATCTTGTCAGAGGACGGGCACTTGCACGCGCACGGTCGCCGGGACGCGCGGCGTCACCGCTGCCCGACCGCGCCGCTGACTAGGCTGACCAGGTGATCCTCAGCACCCCCGCCGTCGTCAACACGCTGACGGGCCCGCCCGTGCGCATCCTCATCATCATCCTGGTGGCCGTCGCGCTGACAGCGCTGCTGCGGCTCGCGGTCGCGCGCGGAGTGCGCCGGCTCACCCGGTTGCCGGCCGCGAACGAACACGCCGGGGAGAACGCCCGGGTCAGCGTGGGCGGGCCGAGTCCTCGCCGTCAGCAGCGGCTGCACACGTTCCGCTCGGTCGTAAACTCCACGATCGGCGTCGTCGTCGGCGGGATCGCCCTCATCATGGTGCTCAGCGAGCTCGGTCAGGACGTGGCACCCCTGCTCGCGTCCGCCGGGGTGATCGGCGTGGCGCTCGCGTTCGGCGCGCAGTCCCTCGTGCGGGACATCATCAGCGGGCTCTTCATGCTCATCGAGGACCAGTACGGGGTGGGTGACCGGGTGGAGCTGGGCACCGGCGGCGGCATCCTCGCCAGCGGGACTGTCGAGGAGGTGGCCCTCCGGATCACCACCGTGCGGGACGACGACGGCCGGCTCTGGTACGTGCGCAACGGCGAGATCCTCAGGGTCGCCAACGAGACGCAGGGCTGGTCCCGCGCGATCGTGGAGGTGCTCGTGGCAGCCGGCTCCGACGTGACGGCGGCCCGCGACGTCCTCGCGGCAATCACGGCGGACCTGCGCACCGACGAACGCTACGCGGCGATCGTCCACCCCGACCAGGCCGAGTCGAGGGTGGAGGGACTCAGCGCCAAGGGAGCGGTCCTGCGGTGGAGCGTGCGCACCTCACCGGGGAAGCAGTGGACGGTGGCCAGCGAGCTGCGGCGTCGGGCGCTCGACGAGTTCGCCGCGGCCGGGATCAGTCTCGGCGAATGACGCCGGGTCGGCCGCTGAGCGCCGGACCACGCGTTAGCGCAGGTCCTCGATGTCGGCCGCGAGGGTGTCCGCCTCGGGTCCGACCACCACCTGCACCACCCGTCCGGAGCGGACGACGCCGAACGCACCGTGCGTGCGCAGGCTGGCCTCGTCGACGAGCTCAGGGTCGTTCACCTCGACCCGCAGCCGCGTGATGCACGGCTCGAGGTCGACGACGTTCGAACCGCCCCCAAGAGCAGCCAGGATCTCCTCGGCCTTGCTCACATGCACTCCCCAGTCTCGCCCTGCCCGTGTGATGTATCCCACTCTACAACCGGCACGCCGGGACGGGGACGGTCCGCAGAATGGTGAGATGAAACCCCAGGTCCACGGCAGCGCGACGAAGGGCACAACCATGTCGATCTCCCCCAGCCCCCACCCCGGGACCATCAGCGGCGTGGGCGTCTCACCGGGGCGCGCGGCAGGACCGGCGGTCATGGTCGTGACCGGGGGGGCCGAACCGGGCGCCAACCCCACCGACACAGATCCCGAGGTTGCCGCCGCCGCCATCTCCGATGCCGCCCGCACCGTGGCGGACCGGCTGAGGTCATGGGCCGAGGAGGCCTCCGGGACCGCCCAGGAGGTGCTTGCGACGACGGCGCAGATCGCCACCGACCCCACCCTGATCAAGGACGCCCAGAAGCGGGTTCGGGAGGCACACGTCACTGCCGAGCGCGCGGTCTGGGAGGCAGCGGGAGCCGTGGCTCAGCAGTTCCAGTCGCTGGGCGGGTACTTCGCCGAGCGGGTCCGTGACGTCACCGACGTGCGCGACCGCATCATCGCGGTGCTCACCGGCTCACCGGTGCCAGGCGTGCCGCAGCGCTCCGAGAGGTTCGTGCTCGTCGCCCGTGACCTCGCACCGGCCGATACTGCACAGCTCGACGCGGCGTCGGTGCTGGCTCTCGTCACGGCCGAGGGCGGGCCGACCTCGCACACCGCAATCCTGGCCCGTGCGCTCGGCATCCCGGCCGTCGTCGGCGTCGGGGAGGCCGTGCTGCGGATCCGCGAGGGCGCGATGATCGTGGTCGACGGCGGATCCGGTTCCGTCACGCTCTCACCGAGCGAGGAGCAGGTCCGTGCGGCGAGCGTGCGGACGAAGGCCCGCACGTTCTCCGGCCAGGGCCGCACGAGCGACGGACACCGGGTGCAGCTGCTCGCGAACGTCGGGGACCCGGCACAGGCGCAGGCGGCCGCGGCGGCCGGCGCGGAGGGGGTGGGGCTGTTCCGGACCGAGTTCTGCTTCCTCGAGCGGGAGAGCGAGCCGAGCATCGAGGAGCAGGTGCAGGCCTACCGCGCCGTGCTGGCCGCCTTCGCGGGGAAGAAGGTGGTGGTCCGCACGCTCGATGCCGGAGCGGACAAGCCGCTGCCGTTCCTGACGAACCTGGACGAGGCGAACCCGGCCCTCGGGGTGCGCGGGTACCGGACGTCGTGGAAGAACCCGGAGGTGCTCCAGAACCAGCTCACGGCGATCGCGCGCGCTGCCGAGTCGGAGGACGCCGAGGTGTGGGTGATGGCACCGATGGTGGCCCGGGTCAGCGAGGCGGAGGACTTCGTCGCGGCGTGCGCGCGCCACGGCCTGGGCACGGCCGGGGTGATGGTGGAGGTGCCCAGCGCTGCGCTGCTCGCCGGGCCGATCCTCGCGCACGCCGCGTTCGCCTCGATCGGCACGAACGACCTCACGCAGTACACCCTCGCGGCCGATCGGCTGCTCGGCGCCCTCGCCCCCTTGTCCACCCCGTGGGACCCGGCCGTCCTCCAGCTGGTCCGCGCCACCTGCGCCGGTGGCGACGCGCAGGGTCGGCCCGTGGGCGTCTGCGGCGAAGCGGCCGCGGACCCGGCCCTGGCTGCCGTGCTCGTCGGGTTGGGCGTCACCAGCCTGTCGATGACGCCCCGCGCCCTGGGTGACGTGGCCGCCGTCCTCGAGGCCACGACGTTCGACCAGTGCCGCCGGGCCGCCACGCTCGCACTGGCCACCACGAGCGCCTATGACGCCCGGGCGGCTGCCCGGGCCGAGCTGACCGTGCTGGCGGAGCTCGCGCTCTGACGGCCCCCCGCCGACATTAGGCTGTGCCCCGTGAGCACCCTGCCGTCGCCCGACCCCTCCGCCAGCGCCCCACCGGACCGTCAGACGCTCGGGTTGCGGGCCCGCGGCGGCGACCACGTGCGCAACGACTCGTTCTACGCCGCCGTCGGCGGTGAGGACACGTTCCGCGTGATCGTCCATCGCTTCTACGAGCAGGTGGCCGCCGACGATCTGATGCGACCGATGTACCCCGAGGCGGACCTCGGCCCGGCCGAGGACCGGTTGCGGATGTTCCTCGAGCAGTACTGGGGCGGGCCCACCACGTACTCCGAGCAGCGGGGACACCCCCGCCTGCGGATGCGCCATGCGCCCTACGCCGTGACGCCCGCCGCGCGGGACCGGTGGCTCGACCACATGCGGGTGGCGGTGCGCGAGGCGAAGCTCGCGCCGCAGCACGAGGCCACGTTGTGGGACTACCTCGAACGTGCGGCCCACTCCATGGTGAACACGCTCGACGAGGCGGAGGGCACGCGATGAACGAGGCCGACGAACCGAAACCGCTGGACGCCGTGCTGAACGCCCTCGAGCTGGAGCGGGTGGACGAGGACACCTTCGTCGGCCACTCCCTGCCGCAGCTGCACGGCCGGGTCTACGGCGGCCAGGTGCTCGCCCAGGCACTGCTCGCGGCGGGACGGACGGTGACCGACGAGCGCCTCCCCCACTCCGTGCACGGCTACTTCCTGCGTCCGGGCGACCTCGACGAACCGATCACGTTCGCCGTCGAACGCCTGCGGGACGGCCGCTCCTTCAGCGCCCGGCGCACCCACGCGATCCAGTTCGGCAAGCCGATCCTGTCGATGATCTCCTCCTTCCAGGGGCAGCAGCAGGGGCTCAACCACCACGAGGCGATGCCGCACGTGCCCGGGCCCGAGGCCCTGCCCAGCTCGGTCGAGATGTTCAACTCGTTGGACCACCCCGTGGGGAAGTTCTTCTACCGGACCGGTGCGTTCGACATGCGCCACGTCGACGGCGCGCTGTTCACCGGCCCGGCCGCCCAGACCACCGACATCCAGTACCTGTGGATGCGGGCCCGGGGCGAGGTGCCGGTCGGTGAGCTGCTGCAGCGGGCGATGCTCGCGTACGCGTGCGACCAGGTGATGCTGGAGCCGATCATGCGTCGGCACGGCCTGAGCTGGCGCACGAAGGGCGCGAGCGTGGCAAGCCTGGACCACGCGATGTGGTGGCACCGCGACGTCGACGTCAACGACTGGCTGCTCTACGCGCAGTCCTCGCCGTCAGCACAGGGCGGGCGCGGGCTAGGCGTGGCGAAGGTGTTCACCCGTGGCGGTGACCTGGTGGCGACCATCGCCCAGGAGGGCATGCTGCGGGTTCCGCAGATACCCGCCGAGTAGAGGACCTCGGCCGGTCCCTGCGGTCAGTGGTGCGAGCGGGGCGACCGCGGTCACCACCGACCCGGAACGGTCATCGGGCTCTCGCCGACGATGTCCCGGAAGGTCCGGCTGAACGTCCCCAGTGAGTTGAACCCCGACGTCGGAGCAGATCTGGGTCACCGCCCGCTCGGCAGCGCTGCGGGGCAGGAGATGGAGGCAGCGAGTCGGACGGCAAAGAAGAAGCAGGTGGGGGCCTCGGTCAAGCAGGCGGCCTCGTACCTCGGGAACACCCCGACCGTCGCTCGTTCGTCCTACATCGACCCGCGGGTGATCGACGCGTTCGAGGAAGGTCAGCCGGGTGGGGGCCGTCCCGGACGTCGCCGAGCGGGCGGTACTGAAGCTGCTCAGCGACGCCTGAACGTGATCGGCTCCTCGAGCAACGGCGCGAGGGCGGCCCGCTCGGTCTCGGTGAGCCGGCGCGGGCTGCCGGAGGCGGCGTCGACCATGACCATCGAGCTCATCGCCCGCGCGCACACGCCTTGCGGACCGTTCACCTCGTAGCAGACGTCGAGGCTCGCGCCCCCGATCCGGCCGATCCAGAGGTCGACGAGCACAGGTCGCTGTGAGTACGGCAGCGGGGCGAGGTACTCGATCTCCTGACGTGCGACGAGCGTGACGCTCGCCGCGCCCGGCCCGGCCGCCAGCACCTGGGTGGACCGAGCGCCCTCGTCGGGCAGGTCGTGCGACCAGAACGCCGCGATGCGCGCGTCCTCCAGGAGGGTGAGCATCGCCGCGTTGTTGACGTGGCCGTAGCCGTCGATGTCCGACCAGCGGACGTGGACCGGCACAGTGGTACGCGTCACCGGTCCGTCCTCAGTCGCGGGTGAGCTTGCGGTAGGTGACGCGGTGCGGACGCGCCGCGTCAGCACCGAGACGCTCCACCTTGTTCTCCTCGTACGCGGCGAAGTTGCCCTCGAACCAGTACCAGTTCGCGGGGTCCTCCTCGGTGCCCTCGTAGGCGAGGATGTGCGTCGCGACCCGGTCGAGGAACCACCGGTCGTGGGAGACCACGACGGCGCACCCGGGAAAGTTCAGCAGTGCGTTCTCCAGGCTGCCGAGGGTCTCGACGTCCAGGTCGTTGGTGGGTTCGTCCAGCAGGAGCAGGTTGCCGCCCTGCTTGAGGGTGAGGGCGAGGTTCAACCGATTGCGCTCACCGCCGGAGAGGATGCCGGCGGGCTTCTGCTGGTCCGGGCCCTTGAACCCGAACTGCGAGACGTAGGCGCGCGAGGGGATCTCCACGTGACCGACCTGGATGAAGTCCAGCCCGTCGGAGACGACCTCCCACAGCGTCTTCTTTGGGTCGATGCCGCCGCGGGACTGGTCTACATAGGAGATCTTGACCGTCTCCCCGATCTTGAGCGTGCCGCCGTCGAGCGGTTCCAGGCCGATGATCGTCTTGAACAGCGTCGTCTTACCGACACCGTTCGGACCGATGACGCCGACGATGCCGTTGCGGGGCAGGGTGAAGCTCAGGCCGTCGATGAGCTGGCGGTCCCCGAAGCCCTTCTCCAGGTCGGTGGCCTCCAGCACCAGCGAGCCGAGCCGCGGGCCCGGCGGGATCTGGATCTCGTCGAAGTCCAGCTTGCGGGTGCGGTCCGCCTCGGCGGCCATCTCCTCGTACCGGGCGAGCCGGGACTTGGACTTCGTCTGGCGGCCCTTGGCGCTCGCGCGCACCCACTCGAGCTCGTCCTTGAGGCGCTTGGCGAGCTTGGCGTCCTTCTTGCCCTGGACCTGGATCCGATCCGCCTTCTTCTCCAGGTAGGTGGAGTAGTTGCCCTCATACGGGTAGAGGCGCCCGCGGTCGATCTCGGCGATCCACTCCGCGACGTGGTCGAGGAAGTACCGGTCGTGGGTGACGGCGATGACGGCGCCGGGATACTTCGAGAGGTGCTGCTCGAGCCAGAGCACGCTCTCGGCGTCGAGGTGGTTCGTGGGCTCGTCCAGGAGCAGCAGGTCAGGCTTCTCCAGGAGCAGCTTGCACAGCGCGACGCGGCGCCGCTCGCCACCGGAGAGCGTGGTGACGTCGGCGTCGGGCGGCGGGCACCGCAACGCGTCCATCGCCTGCTCCAGCTGTGCGTCCAGGTCCCAGGCGTCGGCGTTGTCGATGTCCGCCTGCAGGGTCCCCATCTCGGCGAGCAGCGAGTCGAGGTCGGCGTCCGGTTCAGCCATCAGGTGACCGATCTCGTTGAACCGGTCGAGCTTGCCCTTGATCTGGCCGACGCCCTCCTCGACGTTGCCGAGGACGGTCTTCTCCTCGTTCAGCAGCGGCTCCTGCAGGAGGATGCCGACGGTGTACCCGGGGGTGAGGCGCGCCTCACCGTTGGGGTGTCCAGACCGGCCATGATCTTGAGGATCGTCGACTTACCGGCCCCGTTGGGGCCGAGCATGCCGATCTTGGCACCAGGCAGGAACGCCATCGTCACGTCATCGAGGATGACCTTCTCGGCGTGCGCTTTACGCGCCTTGACCATCGAGTAGATGTACTCGGCCACAACACTCCCAGGACTGGTTAGGGCAGGATCAACCCCTCACCCTACGTGTCCGGGACGGCGATGTCGTTTTCCCGTCCGGGCACGACCCCATCTCGATCGCTGCGCCGGCCGGGCCCCGGTTCACACCCCGGCACTGATCCGCGCAGCGATCGAGATGGGGTCGTCCTCCTCCGCGCCCTCGGGCGTCTCCTCGTCCTCGACCACCTCGTAGCCGTTGACGTCCAGCGGACCCTCGCTGGGCACCTCGGTCTCCCGGCGGACCCTCATGGGGTGCGCGATCGCGTACTTGAGGTCGGGACCGAACGCGTTCGCCAGGATCACCGCGTTCCAGCGTTCTTCGCCCTTCTCGGTGATGTACTCCTCGTGCTGGAGCCGGCCCCGCACGACGACGCTGTCCCCCCGCCGGACGCTCGCGGCGACGTTCACCGCGAACTCGCCCCAGAACTTCACGGAGAACCACTGGGTGCTTCCGTCGGCCCACTGCCCGTCCTCACGGTTGCGGACGCGGGGGGTGCTGCCGATGCGGAGCTGGACGAAGTCGGCCTTGCCGTCGGACTTCTTCAGCGTCGGGTCCTTGCCGACGTACCCCTGGACGGTGACCTCGATCTCGTTGGACATGGTGCTCTCCTCGCTGGGTCCGGCGTGTTCCGGAAGATCCCAGGCTGGCCGACGGCGACCACGCTGCCCCAGCAGAACATTCTCGCCTGGGGACAACGGGGCATCCAGGACGGCCTGTGGACGACGGTCCTTGCCACACCGAAGGGAGACAGGCCGGCCCCGACCCGCCGAGGCCGAACAGCCCGCTCAGGCCCCGTGCACGCCCCGCCGGACGTCGGCATGATCAGCCAGTGGCGCCGCCGTCGGCTCGACGAGGTCCGCGCGGACCACCCCGGCAACGGCCGTCGTGGCCGAGGCCAGGTATCCGGCGGACCGGTCCTGCGCGGTGCGCGCGCGCCCGGACCGCGACGACGACAGGAGCAGCGCTCCGACGATCAGGACGAGCACTCCCCCGCCCCCGAGCAGCGCCGCCGTAGTGGAGGCGGAGGGCAGCACGATCGCCGCCGCGAAGAGCAGCGCGATCGCCGCCGCGAAGAGCAGCGCGATCCCGAGGCCACCGGCCACCAGTCCGAGCAGCCGCGAGCGCGCGGCCACCTCGTCCCGGGCGTCGGGCATCGCGACGCCACCCAGGGCCTCGGTGACGTGCTCGTGGAAGATCTGCGCGGAGGGGACGCGAGCAGTGGCGTCGGCCAGCCAGCGCGGCGGCAGTCCGCGCGTGGCCTCAGCGAGCCACTCCTCGCGGATGGCGTCGATGCGGCTGCGCGCGGGCGGCTGCACCGGGCTGAGCGCCACGTCGCGGGGGCTGGCCACGGCCGTGCGCACGGACTGGGCTACCGAGGGCACCCCGGCGGACACGGCGACCCGGTCCGCGGTCCGTCCCACATCGGGGGGCTGCGGGTCGGAGGCGGCGATACCCGTGCCGAGGCGCCGGGTGAGGGCGGCCAGCTCCGCCCTGGCGGTCCGCGCGGACATCGACTCCGCGGCGATGACGTCGGCCAGGTGGACGCGGATCGCCTCGATGCCGAGGCCGGCGCGGGCGGAGGCGGTCATGATGCGCACGTCGGCGAGGCCGTCCTCGGCAAGCAGACGCGCGACGTCGTCACGCACGCGATCGACGGCCGCCGGTGGGATGGTGTCCACCTGGTTGATGACGACGAGCATCGCCTCGTGCCGGGCGGCGAGAGCGCGGAGGTACTTCTCATGCAGCGCGTTGTCCGCGTACTTCTGCGGGTCGACCACCCAGACCAGCAGGTCGATGAGCGGCAGCAACCGGTTCACCTGGTCGGCGTGGGTCTGCGCCACGGAGTCGTGGTCCGGCAGGTCGAGCAGCACGAGGCCGGCGAGCGCCTCCTCGCGGTCGCCGTCGAGGCCGGACTCGCGCTGGATCCGCCGGTCCAGGGAGACCTGGAGGAAGTCCAGCAGGCGGGTCGCCTTGCTCCCCCACACGCACGCCGCGGCCTGGGAGGTGGTGGGGCGGATGACACCGACGTCGGCGAACTTCAGGTGCGAGATGGCGTTGAACAGGCTGGACTTGCCGGAGCCGGTGCCACCGACGAGCGCGACCACGGAGTAGTCGACACCGAGCTCCACCCGTCGGGTGATGTGGGTGAGGTCCTCGCGCGCCCGGGCGACGAGATCGGCGTCGAGCCGGTCACCGGCCAGCTCCAGCGCGGCCGAGATCTCCTCCATCCGACGGCTCAGCTCGGTGCCGGCCTCCGGCCCGGTCGCCACGCTGCTCACAGGTACCCCTTCAGCTCGCTGGCGCGCAGCCGCAGACCGGTGGCTGCTCCGCCGTCGTCCACTCCCAGCCCGTCCAGGGCCGCGACGAACGCGTCTGCCTCAGCCGCCACGGCCGCCTCGGCCCAGGATGCCAGCTCCGCACGCAGGTGCTGCACGACGGCGGAGCCCGGCTCCCCGAGGATGCGCGCCACGGCGCGCTCGGCCCCGTCGAGCCCCACCGCGGCCGACTCCACCAGCGCGGCGACGCCGGCCGGTTCCAGGCCGGAATCGTCCGTCACGCTCGCGAGCCGGGCGAGCCGTCGCCTGACCACACCGGTCCACTCCGCGAAGAGGGCGCCCAGACGGTTCTCGCGCGCGGAGGCGCCAGCGCCGACGTCCACCAGCGCCGCCACCTGAGCACCGGCCGCCGACTGCGCCGCCGCCTGACGGACCGAGCGCTCCCCGAGCTCTGCCGCCGCGCGGATCAGCGTGACGGCAACGTCGACGCTGACGTCACGCAGCGACTGGACGGCCACGTTGCGGGCCGCGTTCGCCCGGCGGAAGCGCCAGGCCTCGAACATGTTCGCGGGCGCCGCGACGAGCGGCGCGAGGACGCCACCCGTGCTCGCCCCGGCGAGCCACGCCGTCGTCGGTGCACCCGTCGCGGCCGAGACGCACTCGATATCCCGGCGGACCTGCGCGGCGACGCCCGTGGTGGCCGCCTGGAGCTGGTTGTGCAGGGAGAGGCTCGTGCGGCGCTGCACGTCGAGCGCCGCGGCCACCGACTGCACGTCCTGCCGCAGCGCCGGCCACGCCCCTCGCACGGTCCGGGCGATGACGCTGCGCGACTGGCTCTGCGCGCCGAGGACGGTCAACCAGCTGGTGAGCTCCGCGACGAGGGCCGGTGGGAGCACGCCCTCGTGGGGGCCGACGTCGGGGATGACGAAGAACGGCACCGCGCCGAAGCCTTGGCCCTCGAGGCGGCTGAAGAGGTCCCGGCGCACCTTCAGCAGGGCCCGACGGTCCACGCGGTTGAGGACGACGGCGAGGGAGACCCCACGGTCGGAGGCGCTCCGCAGGCGCTGCCAGGGCAGGGCATCGCCGTAGCGGGAGCCGGTGGTGACGAAGACCCACAGGTCCGCGAGCTCGACCAGCTCGTCGGCGAGCCCGCGGTTTCCCGAGTGCACCGAGTCCAGGTCCGGGGCGTCCAGGAGCGCCAGCCCGCGCGGGACGGCCCCGTGCGCGACGATCGTCGCGACCGTTGTCACGGGGTGGTCCGCGAGGAGCTCGGCGTCCTTGGGGTGGGCCACGAACACCGGTACCCGGGTGGTGGGACGCAGGACACCCGCCTCGCTCACCTCCGCGCCGACCACCGAGTTGACGAGCGTCGACTTGCCCGCCCCGGTGGAGCCGCCGACGACCACGATCGCGGGCGCCGAGACCTGCCGCAGCCGGGGCAGCAGGTGGTTGCGCACCTGGGTGGCGAGCCGGTCGCGCATCGCGCGAGCGTCGTCGGCGTCCGGGGTGTCGAGCGCGAGCGCCGCCGCGTCGAGATTGCGCAGCAGGTCCTCGATGACCTCGACCATCGGCAGCCGCTCGCCGGGGACGGGCGAGGCGTCGTCGGTCCTCGAAGGGCTGGTGGTCACGGGGCCTAGCCTGCCCGTTTCGACGCGCCGAGACCAACTGCGCGCGCCGGAGGAGGCTGATCGGGCCGGTCCCCGGCACACCGGGGCCGGGCGCGGATATCCTTGACGCGCGCCCCCGTAGCTCAATGGATAGAGCAACGGCCTTCTAATCCGTAGGTTGCAGGTTCGAGTCCTGCCGGGGGCACCGGTGTTTGACATGGTCGCGGCCGTTTCCGCCTCCATAGGTGCAGCCAGAGGTGTAGCCAAGGGCTCCGTAAGGGCTCCGGTTCTCTCCGCTCGGGCTCGGCGTGTGTCTGTCGACAGGCGATGAGGTGGGAAGGTGAGTTTATGAGCTGCGACGCTGAGGATGACGACCACTCGACCTTTTTCCGGCTCACAGGGAAGGACGAGGACGCCGATGCCCCGGTCGTCTCCAGGGCAGGCTTCATGCTGCATGTCTGGTCAGGGCCGCGCAGCGCAGGCACGTCCTGCGGCGCGCGTCGGACCGACGTGACCAGGAAGGAGCCGCTCGGGGCGGCCAGGATACCGGCCGCCCCCGCGGCGTCTGCGGACGC
>JAENWO010000504.1 GCA_016649925.1 Actinomycetales bacterium | reverse complement strand
TCGTGACGCTCGTGCCAGGTGGCGCGTTCGTGCACCACACCGACTCGTTCGTGATGATGCGCGGCGGTCACCTCGACGTCAGCCTGCTGGGCGCCTTCCAGGTCTCGGCGCAGGGCGACCTGGCGAACTGGGCGACCGACGACTCCGCGATGCCGCCGGCCGTGGGCGGCGCGATGGACCTCGCCGTCGGCGCCAAGCGGGTGCTGGTGGTCACCACGCACACCACCCGGGACGGTCGACCGAAGATTCTGGAGCGCTGCACGTACCCGCTCACGGCGGCTCGCGTGGTGCACCGCATCTACACCGACGTCGCCGTCCTCGACGTCACCGCGGACGGCCTGGTGGTCCGGGAGCTGGTCGCGGGGACGACCCCGGCCGAGCTGCAGGAGATGACCGGTGCGCCGCTGGGCTTCGCGGCGGACCTCGGGGTGCTCGACCCGGCGCGTCCATCGACCGGCCTTCCAGCCCCGGCAGATGTGACGCAACCGTGATGGACCCGTCGGAGATGCGCGCAGAACGACGCACTATGATCGGTGATCCAGCTCACAAACACCCCAGGAGGGACCCATGCACCACATCCGGATGACCGGCGCCGTTCTCCTCGTCCCGGCGCTGCTGCTGGCTGGCTGCGGCTCCGACACGGCCGATCCCGGCGCGGCGGGCGGGGCGGATGCAGGGGACGCAGCGGCGGAGTACCCGTCGGAGCAGATCACGCTCTACGTCCCGTACGCGCCCGGCGGCCCGACCGACCTCGCGGCCCGCACCACCGGGGAGTGCCTGCAGGAGGAGCTCGGTCAGACGGTCGTCGTGGAGAACCGCGCCGGTGCCTCCGGCTCGCTCGGCATGCAGGCGATGCTGCAGGGCGGTGACGACGGGTACTCGCTCTCGCTCATCGCCGTGCCGGCCACCGCCACCAACCCGCTGCAGATGGAGGTCGGCTACACCAACGAGGACTACGTCCCCATCGCGGCGGTCACCGAGATCCCGTCGGTGCTCGCAGTGGGCGAGGACTCGGAGTACGCCACGGCCGAGGAGCTGTTCGAGGCCGCGCGCGCCAATCCCGGTGAGCTGAGCGTGGGCATCCCGGGCGCGACCACTTCGCAGGCGATGGAGATCCTGCGTCTGGCCGAGCTGTACGACGTGGAGCTGACGGGCGTGCCCTTCAACGGCAACGCCGAGATGACCACGGCGCTGCTGGGCGGCAACGTCGACGCCGTCTTCATCAACGCCTCCGAGGACGTCCTGCAGAACATCGACGCGGGCTCCTTCGTGCCGCTGGCGCAGAGCCCTGAGGAGCCGGTGAGCTACCTGCCCGACGTGCCGACGCTGGCTGAGCTCGACTTCCCCGAGCTCACCTCGAGCGTCTCCGTCTTCGGGCTGTCCGCGCCCGCCAGCACGCCCGAGGCGATCGTCGAGAAGCTGGAAAGCGCGGTGCAGACGTGCCTGGACAAGCCGGAGGTGATCGAGCGGCTCGATGAGCGCTACGTCCCCGACGAGTTCATCGGCACCGACGCCTTCAAGGAGCGGATCGACGCGATCGTCGAGGCGTACGGTCCGATCCTCGAGCAAGGTTGAGCACCACGCACCACTCCCGTGGTCGGCGCTGCCGACCCCGAGGAGCGTTCCCTCGACCGCGCACACCGGCGTTCGGACCTTCTGCAGGGGAGGCCTGATGTCCAAGGCCCACGACTTCGTCCCGCCCGTCGACCACACTGGGCACGCCGAGCGGGAGCGCGCCGAGCACGGGCACCCCGTCCCGTACCAGCTGCACTGGCTGGGCCCGCTCGTCCCGCTGCTGGTGGGCCTGTACACCATGTACGAGGCGTACAACCTGTCGCTCGGCGAGCTGCGCAACCCCGGCCCCGGGCTGTGGCCCTTCATCGTCTCGACTGTCGTGGTGGGCACCGCAGCGGCGCTGCTGTTCATCGACCATCGCGACGACTACGAGACGTGGACGCGCGGCACGCTGATCATCATCGGCGGTCTGGTGAGCCTGGGGATCTTCATCCTGCTCTTCGAGGCGATCGGCTTCCTCGTCCCCGCCGTCCTGATGCTGCTGCTGTGGCTGCGGCTGTTCGCCCAGGAATCGTGGAAGTGGGCGTTGCCGCTGGCAGTCGGCGGCGCCCTGGTGCTGTACCTGATCTTCGACACCGCGTTGGGCGTGCCGTTCCCCGACGGTGTACTCGTCGACGCCGTGACGGGCTGAGGACATGGGCATCCTCGACGGTCTCGGTGAGGGCT
>JAENWO010000505.1 GCA_016649925.1 Actinomycetales bacterium | reverse complement strand
CCTCGAAGCCCTCCTGATCCCACTTCAGCACGGTGCCGGTGAACAGCCCCAGGGCCACCAGCCCGTACATCGCGACGCCGATGAGCCAGTTCGCTTCGCGCGGCTTCTTGTAGGAGCCGGTGAAGAAGACGCGCAGCAGGTGCAGCGACGCGGTCACATACATGGCTTGGGCAGCCCAGAAGTGCACCCCACGCACGAACCGTCCGCCCCACACGTCGGTCACGATGTGGCGGGCCGACTGGTTCGCGGTCTCAGGCACGGGGCTGTAGTACTGCACCAGGAGGACCCCGGTGGCGATCAGGATTCCCAGCGCGGCGGCCGTCACCCCGCCGAGACTCCACGCGAGGTTGTTGGCGTGCTCGGGGACGGGGTACTCCAGCGCGGTGATGCCCAGGCGGTCATCGATGACGTCGATGACCCTGCGGGTGCGACTGCGCGGCTGGCTCGCGGGCGTGCTCACCGGGGAGTGCGACGTGGTCATGATGAGTCCTTCGAGGACTTGTCCGACTGGGCAGCTGGCGCCACGCGTGCCGGATTGCCGAGCCGCCGGCGCAGTTGACTGACGCTGTCCACTGGCCCGAGCTGCCATGCGAGACCACCGCCGAGGAGCACGAGCGCAACCGAAGTGGCCAAGACCCCCCAGTCAGCGCCCGTGAGACTGCCTCGCCCCGGCAGTGGGTCGAGCACGACCGTCGTTCCGGTCTCCTCGCCGGTCGCGGGCTCGAGCTGGCTCACGGCCTCGCTGATCGAGTGCTGGAGGAGAGCCCGGCCCTGCTCCGTCTGGCCAGCCTCGAGCGCTGCCTTGGCTTGCCGTAGCTCGGCGACGTCTACGCCCTCTTGGTCCTCGGTGCCCAGGGCGTCGTCGATCTTCTCCATCGCGAGCGTGACGCCGTCAATGGTCGTGGCGTGTGCCAGGTGGCCGAGGGCCTGCTGCACGAGGAGGTAGCCCTCTTCCGACTCGCCTTCGCCGTGCGCCCAGGCTGGTAACGCGGACAGAGCGCCACCCAAGGCCAACACGCAGATGAGCAGGATCTTCTTCCGGAGCCGTTGCCCGCGAGCAGGTTCTGAGCGAGGGCGACAAGCAGCCCAGGGTCCCGGCAGGTGGGCAATGCCCGGCTGCCTCGGTGGTCCGCCGACCGCTCCAATGACGCCCAACAGAACCCGCGCCGCGCGCTCGGCCGGAGTGACGTACACCCTCCACCGAGGCGACATCGCACACCCCTTCCCTGCGGTGGGTGCGCCAGAGCGGGGCCTCCTGGCCCTGGGCGCCCTCGCCGACTGGAGGATCCCGGCTGTCAAGCCCCGGGTACGTTCAGTGTGGTGGTCGCGGATCGAGGAATCCCCCGAGAATGGTGAAGGTTCGCTGAAGAATTCGGCCCGCACGGGCCCCGTCTCTTGCTCGGCTTCGAAGGCGGTGGCAGGCGTCTGGACTGTGAGCGTCGAGCGGCGTCGGCCACCGCGCCATCGAGTGAGGGGACTCACGGGTTACAGGTCATGCCGTTCCAGTTGTGCGCTCCCTGGTGCATCCCGGGGTTGTGTGTCCCGGAGAAGCCCGTGGTTCGGGCGCGCTGTGCGACGCGGTCGCCGAACGTGGTCCCGCTGACAGTGGTGGCCGGCGATGCCAGCAGCAGGACGATGGCCGTGAGGGCTGCCGCGGCGATGGAGCGCCCGAACCTCGTCGTGCCGTTGCTGGTCATGGTCGGCCCTTCTCGAGATTGGTCGCGTAGGTGGACCTCGAGCGGAGGCGCCGATCCAGCATTCGGCGCGCTGGGCGCCCGCGAGGCATGGTCGGTCGATGCCCGCCGCGCCGATGGCCACGTTCCCGAACTCCAGACCGGTCCTGCCGGCCAGAAGGGGGTGCCGCCGTCGTCGCTCATGACATGGCGGGTGCGGTCGGTCAGGTCAGCCGAGGCGACAACAGCAGCCGGGCCGGCGCGTCCCGCAGTGCAGCACTCGCGAGGACGTCGCGGGGAGCGGGGCGGTAGCGCGCAGGCGTGCCATGGCTGGGACTATCCCCACTGCCGCACGGTCGGGTGCTGTCCTGCGACGTCGATCAGCAGTGGCACACGGGCACCTTCACGATGTAGTTGCGACCGACGCGTTGCGTCCGTCCAGATCTGGGCGCCACCGCGTCAAGATCGTCGTGGTGAACTGATGCCAGTGCTGGGATCTGAGGCCGGCCTGCATCGGTCGCCGGACCGACCGTTCGATGCCATGGCGACGGCGT
>JAENWO010000048.1 GCA_016649925.1 Actinomycetales bacterium | reverse complement strand
GGGCAAGGTAGGTCTCGACGGCGTGGGCGACTTCCTGTTGCACGCTGCGGTGGTCTTCCGTGGCAGCGGCACGCAGGGCCGCGTCAAGCTCGGCGGGGAGCCGCAAGGTCATGGCCATACCATTATGGTACCAGACTACACCGTATCAGTCAGAGGTTTGTCCGCATGTCGATCCTCTCGCGGACAAGGCCGCCTGTCATCATGGTGCGCGTGGATGATGCAGCTGAGGACGTTGTCAGGCGCCTTTACCAGGCTGTGGCAGACGTCGACTTCGATGCGGCCGAGCGCTGTTTCGCCCCGGACGCACTGTGGCACCTTCCCGGCAGGAGCCCGATCGCTGGCGACCACCGCGGTTGGGCTCAGATCCGCGACAACTTCCTGGCGAAGCTGGGACCGCTGTCCGGGGGCACCTTCCGAGCCGAGCTGCTCGACGTCGCCGTTGGCGACACCTACGTCGTGGCCGTCCAGCGGGCGACCGCGTCCCGCGGCAAACGCACGCTCGACATCACTGGATGCCAGCTGATCTTTGTCCGTGACGCCGCCATCATCAACCGACGCGACCGACAACACGTACCGGCCACGAAGCCCAGTCTTTCGCCCTCCGCCATCTCGGTGAGACAGCGATCCACCTTCCGCCACGTCCCCGCCAACGAGATGAGACTCCGCCACGTTGCCCCGGAATCTACCGTGGGTGTGATGAGCCTCGAGCCGATCTCGTCCGTCCGACCGCCGTACGCTCCCGCGCGAGCTGGCGGCCGGTGCCCTGCGGTGCCGCGATGTCCACAATTTTCGTGCACAGGTGTGTGGACAACGAGCATCCGTGCAGGTGAGCCTGTGGACAAACCTGTGGGTCGGGTGGGGACAAAAGAAGGGTCGACGAATCGCTTGCGAACGGCCTGTGAACGGTCTACTACTTAGGACATCGAGTTCAACAAGCTCGATCGCAGAGGACGAGCTGAAGCTCACCGGACGCGGGAGCGAGATCCAAGGCTAGGTCAGGGGAGACCCGGACCAGACGCCGAGGAAGACGATCCGGCGAAAGGGAAGCGGAACACTCGACACCGAAAGCGATCGGACCGCAGGACGGGAGACCGTAATGCGGGCGTGGCACGGAATCGGGGAGACCCGGCACCGGGCAGCGGCCGATGAACGCGAGTCCACCCGGACAACGACGATGACCGGCCCGAGGCTCACGCTGAGGGGCGGGTGGCGTGGATGACGCCCATTCATCGGACGGCCCGAGTGGATGTGCTCTCGGGCGGCTCGCTTACCTCGGTGAGTGAACCGGCGGGTTCATTCCTTCGCCGCCAGTTCCCGCAGAGCCAAGCAAGGCCCCTCGGACACCTACTCCGAGGGGCCTTTGCTTTGCCTCTCCATGATGACTTCCCGGATACTCCAGGCCCGGGCGCGACACGCCGGTGGACGAACTCGGGCAACGTCCCCGCAGTGAACCTCCGGGTCGCGCTGCGAAGGAGCACCGAGCGCGCCGTCATAGGCTGGACGCGTGATCGAACTGAAGACACCCGCTGAGATCGAGGCCATGCGCCCGGCCGGTGCGTTCGTGGCCGGGGTCCTCGAGGCGCTGCGCGCGGCGGCCGCCGTGGGCGTCAACCTCCTCGACCTCGACGCCCTGGCCCACCAGATGATCCGCGAGGCCAGCGCGGAGTCGTGCTACATCGACTACCACCCGTCCTTCGGCGCCAGCCCGTTCGGCAAGGTGCTGTGCACGTCCGTCAACGACGCCGTCCTCCACGGACTTCCGCACGACTACCGGCTCAAGGACGGCGACCTCCTCTCGGTCGACTTCGCCGCGAGCATCAACGGCTGGGTGGCGGACTCCGCGCTCAGCGTGGTGGTCGGCAGAGCGCGCGAGGGTGATGAAAGGCTCATCGAGGCCACCGAACGCGCCTTGGACCGCGCCATCGAGACGGCCGTGGTGGGCAACAAGCTCGGTGACATCTCTGCCGCGATCGGTGCCGTGGCCGCCGGCTACGGCTACCGGGTGAACACCGACTTCGGTGGACATGGTGTGGGCCGGACGATGCACGGTGAGCCGCACGTGCCAAACAACGGCCGCGCCGGTCGCGGGTTGCCGCTCCGTGCGGGCCTCGTCATCGCGATCGAGCCGTGGTTCATCACGGGCACGGATGAGATCTACACCGACCCGGACGGCTGGACGCTGCGCAGCGCGGACGGCTCCCGCGGGGCGCACAGCGAGCACACCCTGGCGATCACGTCGGACGGGCCGATCGTTCTCACCGCGCGCTGAGCGGCGGTCAGGGCGGCCTCAGGCCAGGCGGTCTGGGCGGCCTCAGGCCAGGCGCGGCGGGAACCCTCCGGTCGCGATCGGCCCCCACGTCTCGATGGTGACGCGGACGAGCGACTTCGCCTGGTCGCGCATGGCCGCCCGGTACTCCTCCCAGTCGGGGTGCTCGCCAGCGATGCACCGGTAGTACTCCACGAGCGGTTCCACGGAATCGGGCGGGTCGATCACCTCGGCCGTGCCGTTGACCTGCACCCAGGCGTCCCCGAAGTCGTCGGAGAGCACGCACGCCGAGGCGGAGGGTCGACGGCGCAGGTTCACGGCCTTTGCACGGTCCGGGTAGGTCGATACGACGAGCCGACCCTCGCTGTCCAGACCGCAGGTCACCGGGGAGAGCTGGGCTCCGCCGTCGGACCTCGTGGTCAGCAGGACCGCGTGGTGACGCGGCCGCACGAAGTCCTCGAGCTCATCGCGGCTCACCGCGGTATTCGTGGCGACTGGACGGCTCATCCCGGTACCTCCTCCTGGGGCGCGCCGTCGCGCACCTCCTCGATCTGCTCGGGCAACTCGTCGGCAGAGATCGGCCACAGGTCCACGCCGACCTTCAGGCGGGAGCCCCCACCGTCGGTGAACACGATACCGCGCAACGGTGACACGTCCCGGTAGGCCCAGGCGTGGGAGGCGTCCGCCCCCCGCAGCTTCGGTTGACCCGCGGGTGGCCGCGTCTCGATGTAACCGGAGACGGAGCGGGCCGCCAGACCCATGGAGCGGGCCGCCAGACCCATGGAGCGGGCGCAGCCGATCATCAGGTGGGCGAAGTCCTGGCACACGCCGGTGCGCCGCTCGAGCACCTCGGGCAGCCGGGTGTCCACCGACGTCGAGCCGGACCTGTAGGTGAAGTCGTTGCACTGAGTGCCCGAGCGGGGTTGCCGGAAGCCTGACGTCATCGCCTGGCGGGTGCCGCCTCAGACACGCGCCACGGTCCCGATCTTCGTTGCGGTCCCGGACGATACGCTTGCCAAGCATCGGCGACGTGGTCGGAAGCGCAAGCTCGAGCAACGGGAGCACCAGATGATCGACTTCAACAACGCTGCCTACGCCAAGCTCTCGCCGTGGGACCTCGCCCAGGCGCAGGGTGAGCTCCAGGACATCTTGATCACGGACGAGGTGATCCACCTCGCGTTCAAGGGCATCCGCGACTCGGTCACCTTCACGAATCGGCGGCTCATCGCGCTGAACGTCCAGGGCATCACCGGCAAGAAGAAGGACTACACCTCGCTCCCCTACAGCAAGATCCAGGCGTTCTCGGTCGAGACGGCAGGCACCTTTGATCTCGACTCGGAGCTCGAGCTGTGGTTCAGCGGTCTTGGTCGCGTCAAGCTGGAGTTCAGCCGTGGAGTGGACATCCGTGGACTGAACAGGCTCATCGGGGACCAGGTCCTCTGACGGATCCTGTGCGTCGGCGGCGCGCCGCTGCCCGTCATGTCGGCTCCTGCGCGGCCGCGAACGGGCAGGAGTCGAGACGTCCCGCGGCGACGCGCCAGGCTGCATGACCGAAGGTTATGCGGACGCCCAGAGTCGGTCGATCGGCATGGCGTGGAGGCGGTCGTCGTAGGTGTATCCGCGAGCGCCGGTGTAGAGGACGACACCGGCGATGAAGGCGTCGCCCACGGCGTCGCGCAGTCTGCTGAGTGGGGAGAATTCGTCGCCCGGGACGCGGCTCGCCGCCTTGATCTCTGCCGCGACGATGGCGCCATCATCGCGTTCGACGACCAGGGCGACCTCGGCGCCGTCGTACGTTCGCCAGTGACCGGCCCCGCTGATCCCGTCCATCCAGGACGCTTCCTTGAGCAGCTCCCCGACGACGAACGTCTCGAGGAGATGGCCGAGCTCGGTCAGCGAGGTCGGGTCGCGGCGGGCAAGCTTCTCTGGAGTCAGCCGAAGTAGTCTCGCTGCGACTCCTGAGTCCAGCACGTGGATCTTCGGGCTGGCCGAGGAGCGCTTCGTCAAGGTCTTGCCCCAGGCGGGAAGCTGGTAGACCAAGAAGACGTTCTCGAGGAGCCGGAGATAGTCCCGCGCTGTGTGGAGGTCGATCCCGGTGCCGCTTGCGGCCGCGGTCGCGTTGAGCACCTGTGCAGTCTGCCCGGCCAGGCGCTGGAGCAGCGCGGGCAGCGCTCGCGCCTGGCGGATCTTGCTGAGCTCGCGGACGTCGCGTTCGAGCGTCAGGCGCAGGTAGTCGTCGAACCAGCGGTGGCGTGCCGAATCGGTCTCGCGCGTGAGCGCGAGCGGGAACCCGCCGCGGGTTATGCGAGCGATGTAGTCCTCGCGAGTGGTCGATGATGTCCTCCTTGACACGGCCTCGGTCGGGGCCGCGAAGAGCGTCGCGAGGAGATCGGGTGTCGTGCCCTCCAGCTCGCTCTGAGCGAACGGGTAGATCGGCATGCGGTGGAGGCGACCGGTGAGGGCTTGAGCGGCCGCTGGCAGGGATTCGTGGCGGGCCGAGCCGGTGAGGAGGAACTGCCCTGGGCGGCTTGATCGGTTGAGCTCAGCCTTGATCGCGTCGAGGACGGATGGGGCGCGCTGGTACTCGTCGATGCAGGTAAGTCGGTCGCCGGCGATCATCGTGGCCGGGTCGGTGAGCACCGCATCGCGGGTTGCGAGGTCGTCGAGATCCAGGACTTCGCCGTCAACCCGGCGGGCCAGCGCCCGGAGCAGGGTCGACTTCCCAACCGAGCGGGGTCCTTCGAGCAGGACGACGGGCTCATCCCGCATCCGGTCGAGCGCGACGCCCATGATGCGGCGCCCGATCAGCTCCTCGCGCTCCGACATGTTGGTGACCCTAGCGCGAATCCCTGATCTCGAGAGGGTCGAACCCCTGATTTCGATAGCGGTGAACCCCTGATCTCGACACTGGTGACCTCCGGATCCCGAGCGCCTGGGGACCTGCATCGGGCGAGGGCGCCTGGAGGTCCCCCTAGCGAGACGTTCTCCTCCGTGGCCGCCACGCGGCTGCCGGTCGCACCGCCGTCGGGCCGGGTCCTGCGCCACCCGCAGGTCCGCCCGGGGCACGTGCTGCTCGAGCTGTGCCAGCCGAGCGGGGCGGCAGAACGCGTGACCGTGTCGAAGAAAGCAGGGCCCGCTCTACAGGTCCGCGCGCCGCATCAAGGCGGGCAAACCTGGCCCCGCGTGGGGTAGCGCTCCGGCGTGGAGGGGCGCAGACTGTGGAGGAACAGCCACTGTGGGGGTGACGTCGTGTCCACAACATTTCCCGACATCCTGCCGATGCTCGGCCGGGGCAAGCACCGCAACCCGCGACGGGGGGCGTGCTTCATGGAACTTGCGTCCTTCCTTGCCGGTGAGGAATGGAGCGACAGCCCCGGCTGCACGCACGAGGCGCTCGCGCACCTGGCCCGACTCGTCAACGACTTCACCTCTGACGAGGCGCGTCCGCAGCTGGCTCCGCTGATCCCCTCCGTGATCGGCGTGCGCGACCTCGGTGCCGGCTTCGACGACGAGGTCGCGATGATCGCAGCCACCTACGCCCTGCCGATCGCGTCCCTCGACCGGCAGCGTGGCCTCGCCGTCGGCGTGCTGCGTACTCTCGGTGAGCTCGACGCGTACCGCACAGCCGCATCGACGACCGTCCTGCGCCCCGCGCAGGAGGCCCTCGACGGCCTGGGCGACGCCGGGCGGTGGGCACGGGAGTTCGCCAGGCGCGTCGGCTCGGCGCCCTCCGGCAGGTCCTCGGCTCGGGCGATAGTCGAGGTGGCGGTGCGCGGGATCGCCGAAGCGTGCGTGCCCGACCACGAGGCCAGGCTGCGCGCCCTGCTGCGGGAGGTCATCGCGTTCGCTCGAGCGCGTGCTCGAGCGCGTGCCGGTGCTGACGCCGTCGAGCCCGCTGCCCTCGCGCCCGCTGCCCTCGCGCCCGCTGCCCTCGCGCCCGCGGCTTGGCGGGGCGTGCTCCGCGCCGCCGGCTGAGCGCATCGCCGCACCCCCGGTGGGGCGTCCCGGGGCCGATCCGCCCTGGCTCCGAGAGGTCTGACCCCGGTCGGTGCCGGCAAGCCGGGTAGCCTCGCGTGCGTGGAGACGGTGACGTGAGCTGGGTCGAGCTGGTGCGCGAGCGGGCGGTGCCCGTCGGACCGGTCGTGCCCCTGGAGGCGCGGACGGTCCTCGTGGTGATCGCCGTTGCGCTCGCGGTGATCGTCGTCGGGCCGCTGTGGCGGGTGCTGCGCATCGGTGTGACCCTCGTCCACGAGCTGGGTCACGCACTCATCGGTCTCGCCGTCGGGCGGAAGTTCTCCGGCTTCGTGCTGCGCGGTGACATGTCCGGCCACGCGGTGACCAGCGGTCCGCCTCGGGGCCTCGGGCGTGTGCTCTCGACCTGGTCCGGGTACCCGGCGCCCGCCGTCGTCGGGGCCCTGATGGTCTGGGCCGCGGTGCGCGGATGGTCGGCTCCGGTGATCACTGCGGCCCTCCTGGTGCTGGTGGTCTCGCTCGTGCGGGTGCGCTCGTTCCTCACCGCCGTCGTGATGGTGGCGGTCCTGGCGGCGACGGGCGCCCTGTGGTGGTGGCGCGACGACGCGCTGCAGGAGCAGGTGCTCATCGCCGTCGGACTGGTGCTGGTGATCGGTGCGTGGCGGCACCTCGGCGCGGTGCTGCGCGATGGCAGCCGGGGGAGTGACCCCGCCGTGCTGGCCTCCCTCACCCATGTCCCGAAGGCCCTGTGGAACCTCTCCTTCGTGCTGGTGTGCGCGGCCGCCACCTGGCTCGTGTTCAGCGAGCTGGCCGGGTTCGTGCGCTGAGCCGGTCGCCGGGGACGCGGAGCTCGTCGAGGTCGAGGTCGAGGCGTAGACCTCACGCACCTCGGCGTCGGGCGGCGTCGTCCCACGGACGAGGACGCCCCGACGCCGCGGTCGGTCAGACGCCGCGGTCGGTCAGACGGTGGGGGCGGGCAGCGCCGCGAGGCCGTCCCACGTGAACCAGTGCCCGCCGTGCCGCAAGTGGTCGACGACGGCGCGTTCGAGCGAGGTGGCCCGGGGCAGGGCCTCCAGGTCGACGGGGCCACGGCGGGCGAAGACGAAGAAGAGCACGTCCTCGTCCCCCACGTGCGGCTCGCCGTAAAGCTCCCAGCGGCGCTGGAAGCTCACCATGTTCGACGTGGCGGGCAGGACGTCGGCGAGCTGCGGGTCGAGCAGCCAGCTGGCGCAGTGCAGCGCCGCGGCCGGGAGGTCCGGGAAGTGCTCGGCGAAGAACGTCGCGGCGGTCGCGAAGGACTCGTCCACCGAGCCCGGCGGCAACGGGCCGGTCCGCGGGATGTGGCAGGAGAGGACGAAGCCGCCCCCGCCCGGGCGCACGGTGTACTGCAGGCGGCCGAGCCAGTACAGGCCGCCGAACCAGGCGTTCGTGAGCCACGCGTGTGTGTGCAGCCCGAAGGTGCCGTACGTCAGGCGGTGCACCCGCACCTGCTGGCCGAGGTCGGACAATGACTTCCACGACACCTCGTTCCCGATCCCGCGGCTGCGGTGGAAGGCGCGGACCTCCGGCACCGTCGCGAGCATCGCAAGCAGCGGGAGGACACCCGCGCCGAGGTGTTCGCCGCGCGCGGCGTCGTCGTCCCACGGGTTCGCCGTCCGCTCGAGCGTGACGTCACCGATCCCCGCCACCAGTCGCGGCACCAGCGTCTCGACCCGCTGCCGCTGCGCGGGCGAGGCCAGCACCGTCGTGGCGGCGACGAGGGCGTCCCGCGCGTCCTCGTCGCGGAAGCCGAGCCGGAGCAGCTGCTCGGAAAGGTCAGGGGCGCCGAGGCGGGCACTGATGTCGATCATGGGGCAACGGTAGCCAGGCTCCCCGCAGATCGCCGCGGAGCGTTCGGGGGTGGAGAATCGCGACATGTGGCGCGACCTGGTCATCGGGTTCGCCAGCGCCGTCGTCGTCGGCTGGCTGGCGCTGGTCGTGGCGCTCCTTCTCGTCCGGCCGAAAGGCGCCCTGCTCGCGGAGTCGCTCCGGATCCTGCCGGACCTGCTCCGACTGCTGAAGAACCTGGCGACCGACCGAGCCCTGCCGCGCGGGGTGCGGGTGCGCCTCGGCCTTCTCATCGCCTATCTCGCCATGCCGATCGACCTCGTGCCGGACGTCATCCCCGTGCTGGGCTACGCCGACGACGCGATCATCGCCGTGGTGGTGCTCCGCAGCGTGGTCCGCTCCGTGGGTATCGAGCCGCTGCGGGTGCGCTGGTCCGGCACCGAGGACGGGTTCGCGGCGTTGTGCCGGGTGGCCGGACTCAGGGAGCGGACACCCCGTCCATGATTGGCGCGACTCCGCGAAAGTGGCCGATCCGGAAGGGACGTGGCGACCATGACCTAGCTCCAGGTGCCGAGCGAGTCGGAGGCGAGCGACGACGTCTCTCGCCTCTTCGAGAAGGAACGAGGCTCGGCTACGTCGCCAACTTCGTCCGGGTGGGCCGCGCACCGGCCGCGGTGTACGACGGATGGTTCGGGCTGAACAGCGCGATCAAGTCCGGGATGGACCTGCGCCGGTACGAGCTGGCCACGCCGGCCTGCGCCACCCGCCTACGGTCCAGCTACTGCGCGCTCGCGCCCGACTTCGTCGAGGGTCGGCCCTTCGCTCACCACATCGGGGTGGACCGAGGGCTTTACACCGGCCAGAACCCCGCCTCGTCCAGCGCGCTCGCCGCCGCGTCCAGCGCGCTCGCCGCCGCGATCCGGGACGCCGTCGCCGGGCCGGGCGAGAGGTAGGCACCCATGCCGGACGGCGTCCCCGTCAGCGCGGCGGTGCTCGCCCTGGTGGCGGCACTCGTCCACATCTACATCTTCGTGCTCGAGAGCATCCTCTGGACGACCCCGCGCGCCCGTGCCACATTCGGGCTGGCATCGGAGCAGGAGGCGATAACGACGCGCGAGCTTGCCTACAACCAGGGCTGGTACAACCTGTTCCTCGCGATCGGGACCGTGGTGGGCGTTCTTCTGGCCGGGTCCGACGGCGCGGCCACCCGCGCGGCAGGGGTTGGCGTCATGCTCCTGGCCACCTCCTCGATGGTCGGTGCCGCGCTCGTGCTCGTGCTGCGCAACCCGAGGATGGCGAGAGCGGCGGCGGTTCAGGGGCTCGCGCCGTTGGCCGCCGTCGTCCTCACCCTCGCACCGTGAGGACGCGCTGCGGGCTCGTGCCGCCGGCGATGTTTGCGGTGCCCGAGTAGACCGCGGTCAGCCGGTGGCGCCCGGCCCCGAGCGGAGTCGGCGCGATCGACACCGCGCCGTGGTGGGCCTGGGCGAGGTCGGCTGTGCTCAGGACGGTGCCGTTATCCATGATCGCGACTGTGCCCGCTGCAGGTCGAGCGGGACACGGGCGGTCGCGGGCCTCACTGTGAGGGTCCGGGCGGCGGAGGACGAGGCCTGCACCGCCGGGTCGCCGGCGTAGCTCGCGGTGAGCTGGTGCGCTCCCGCGCCGAGCTGCGGCAGGCGAACCCGCACGCGGCCCCGGTCCGCTCGCGTGAGCGCCACGGCCGGGTCCGCTCGCAGCTCCTGCGCGGCGGGCAGGTGGCAGCCGCCGATGTCGAAGAGCGCCTGATTCTCCCATGCGTTCCCGGACGCCGGGTCGGCGGGATCCCAGCCACAGCCCGCCACCGACGTCCAGGCCGGCTCCCGGTAGGCGGTGCCGAGGCCCCGGCCACCGGGCGCGGCGGCGACGGCGTCCTGGACCGCGCGTAGCTGCGCGGCCTGCCCGGCGGGGAGCGGGTGGTCGGTGCGGCGGAGGCCTTACCGGTGAGCTGGGCTGCGCCCCTGGGCGGACGCTGTGCGCACGACGCGCACGGTGCCGGGGGAGACCGTGAACGAGGACGCGCTGTGCTCGCCGGTCAGGAGGTCCTCACCAGCGAACGGGATCTCGACCGGGTCCTCGTCGTGGTTGATCGCCACGGCGTAGTCCGCGTCGGCGCCGTGCCGGACGACGACCTCAAGCTCCTGCGGCAGACCGGACAGCGCGATGCCGGCGTCTTGATAGACGGGCCCGAGGACGGCTGCGAGCCCCTCGACATCGACCCGGGTGGCGAGGTACCAGCTCGTCCCCGACCCGAGGCGGTGACGGGTCACGGCGGGTTTTCCGGCCGCGGGCCCATCCACGAAGGCGGCGACGACGTCGGCTCCCTCGAGCGCGATGTCGTCGGCCCAGACGTCGCCGACGATGTCGCCAGGCACCAGGCGCACGGACTCGCGCTCGCGAAGCGGCAGGAACTCCTCGACGGTAAGGCCCAGGACGTCCCGCAGTGGAGCGCCGAAGCCGCCCACGTGCACTGCGTCGTGCTCGTCGACGATCCCGGCGAAGTACGAGACGAGCAACGTGCCCCCGCCGGTTACGTAGCGGCGCAGGTTCGCGGCCGCCGTCGAGGTCAGCAGGTACGACGCCGGAGCTACGACGAGCCGGTACTCCGACAGGTCCTGCTCTGGGTGGGCGAAGTCGGTCGTGACTCCGTCACGCCACAACCGGTCGTAGAACGCATCTATGCGTTCGCGGTGCGAGAGATCCTCGCTCGGGCGCCATTCGAGGTCCTGCGCCCAGAACGACTCCCAGTCCCACAGGATCGCGGCCTGCGCCCGGACCCGGGAGCCGCGCACCTCGGTGAGCCGGGCGAGGGCCTGGCCGAGCGCGGCGACCTCCCGCCACATCCGGCTGGATGTGCCCGCGTGCGGCAGCAT